>NZ_PQFE01000010.1:0-94501 GCF_022342445.1 Tessaracoccus sp. ZS01
ACGGATACTACTGTTGCGGATCGCCATCCCCATCGCGTCTGTGACCAACTCCGTGCGCATGTGATCGGCCAACGCGTAACCGACGACCTTCTTGCTGAAGCAGTCCAGCACCGTCGCCAGATACACCCAGCCCTCCCATGTCGGAATGTAGGTGATGTCACCGACAAGCTTCACCCCAGGCTCGCACGCGGTGAAGTCCCGCTGCAGCAGGTCCGGCAGCCCGCCGGTGACCGCCGGCACCGTGGTCCTGGGCACCCTCGGCCTCGGCTGGCACGACACCAAACCACGCTCACGCATCAGCGTCCGCACGGTCTTCGGGTCACAAGGCCTGCCCGCCTCGAGCAGGGCAGCGTGGACCCTGCGGTGACCGTAGGTGCCGTCCGAGTCGGCGAAGATCGCCTCGATCACATCACCGAGCTGGGCACGCCACCGCTCGGTCGCCGACGGGTCACGATCGCGCCACTCGTAGTACCCCGACCTCGACACCTTCGCCCACCGGCACATCGACCGGATCGGATACCCGCCCTCTTCGCTGTTGATGAATGCATACTTCGCGTTCACCGGAACTCCTTCGCGAAGAAGGCCGCCGCTTTTCCCAGGAACTCCTTCTCCATCCGGAGTTCGCGGTTCTCCTTGCGGAGTCGCTCCAATTCTGCACGCTCCGGCTCCGACAATCCTGGCTCGTCGACAGGACTCGACTTCTTGTACCTGTTCACCCACACCCGCAATGTCTCCGTTCCCACACCCAACTCGCGGGCAACATCGGCGATCGGCCGTGACGATTCAAGAACCAGACGGACCGCCTGCTCCCGAAACTCAGGGCTGAACTTCCTACGCGTCATTAGTAATCCATTCCATTCCTCCCGATACCCTACCAATCGGGTCCATGGTCCGGAATCAATCCCTCAGCTCAGTTTATCCCACGCGGGATCATGCTGTTCAGGATGTGACAAGATATATCGAGTTGCGTTACAATCAGAAAAGGTTGCACTCGGGTCTGGAGTATTCAACCCCGAATCGGGTCGAGGCGGCCTGGTACGAGGCCCAACAAGCAGCGTGAAATCATGTTTGGAACCGGTCCGAAATTCGTCCCACCGCTCAGACATGAATCGCGTCGATGAACACCACCGGATACACCGGGTCCAGTGGTCGGTTCTGCCACTCGCCCATCGAGTCCAGGACCTTGTCGGTGATCGTCGAGATCGTGGTCTTCGACACCTCAGAGCCATAAACATCGGCCAGATGCGCCGCGATGTCGCCATGGGTCAGCCCGCGAGCCGACAGCGACAACACCACGTCCTCGATCGCCCCCAAACGCCGTTGCCGCTTCGCCACCACGACCGGCTCAAACGACCCGGCCCGATCCCGAGGCACAGCGATCTCGACCGGGCCGGCCTTCGTCAGCACCGTCTTCGACCGCGTCCCGTTACGAGCGTTGTCGCTGCCCTCGACCCGCTCGTGCTTGTCATAGCCCAGATGCGCGGTCATCTCGCCCTCCAGGGCCGACTCCAGGACCAGCTTGGTCAGCTGAGCCAGCAGCCCGCCCTCGCCCTCCACGGACAGCCCCAGCCGCTGCGCGTCGCCCACGAGCTGCGCCACCAAATCCTTGTCCACCAGCGGGGGCGTTCCCGTCGCCGTCACCTGGTCCTCGACCTCCATCACGACCGCCTCAGCGACCGGCTCAACCTGCATCCTCATCGGGTACCTCCTACATCGGAGTTACACCGGAAAACGTACAGTCCCCTTTTCACCGTCGAAAGTGTTCAGTTTTCAAGCGTTGCCGACAGAGACGCGTGGAGTTCGCTACGCTTTGCCGCAAGAACGTGCTCCGGGGTCGGTGAAACTCCGAACCGGCGGTGATAGTCCGCGACCCGGCGGCTCCTTGTGAGCCAATGGTTGAACCGGTGGGATTCCGGTACCGACGGTTAAAGTCCGGATGGGAGGCGCACGCGGTTCGTGGCATTGCCGCGCGCCGACGCTCCTGCGTTGGCGGGTCCGGCTTCGCTGCGCGCTGGCATGTCCCTGCCCCGGAGTCGTCACACGAGACGACGGAGGGGCAGATGAGTCCGACCATCCTGGAAGACCGGCGATCAGCCGATGCGACCACAAGCGCGCACGAGAGCGCCATGGACCGTGCCCTCATGCTCGCCGCCCGGTCCCCGCGGGCCGACCCGAACCCACGCGTCGGCTGCGTCCTGGTCGACGATGACGGCCGGATCGTGGGCGAGGGCTGGCACCATGGCGCCGGAACGCCGCACGCCGAGGTTGAGGCGCTCAGCGGCGCCGGTCCGGACGCCGCGGGCGCCACTGCGTACGTGACCTTGGAGCCCTGCAACCACCATGGCCGCACCGGTCCCTGCGCCGAGGCGCTGCTGCGCGCCGGCGTCCGTCGCGTGGTGTACGCCCAGGCCGACCCGAATCCGCCCGCGTCCGGCGGCGCGGCCACGCTGGCCGCGGGTGGAGTGGAGGTGCTGGGCGGCGTCCGGGCAGCGGAAGCGGCCCTCCTCAATGAGGCCTGGACGTTCTCGGTGACGCACGGGCGTCCTTTCGTCACCTGGAAGGTTGCGGGCACCCTGGACGGCCGGACCGCCGCCGCGGACGGCACGTCGGCGTGGATCACGGGCCAGCCCGCCCGGCTCGACGTCCATCGGTTGCGGTCCCGCTGCGGGGCGATTGTCGTCGGGACGGGGACGGTGCTGGCCGACGATCCCCGCCTCACCGTCCGCCGCCCCGACGGCACGGAAGCGCCCCGGCAACCCGTCCGGGTGGTCGTCGGACGTCGCCCGATCCCCGCTGACGCCCGTGTCCTGTCGCCAGACGCGTCCACGCTGCTGCTCGCCGACGACCCGGCAGGTGTCCTGGCACGCCTGCAGGAAGCCGGTGTCCGTCATGTCTGGCTGGAGGGTGGGGCCACCCTCGCCGCGGCGTTCCTCACCGCCGGCCTGGTCGACGAGATCGTCGCCTACCTCGCGCCCGTCCTGGTGGGTTCCGGCTCCCCGCTGGTCGGCGACCTCGGCGTCGCCACCCTCGCGGACGCCCACCGGTACGCCCTGGTCGATGTGCGTCGTCTGGGCGACGACGTCCGGCTCACCCTCCGCCCCCTCCCCGATCTTTCAGAACCCCAACCGAACTCTGGCAAGGAGTGATCATGTTCACCGGCATCATCGAAGAACTGGGCGAGGTCGTCGAGATCCGCCACCTGGAGGACTCCGCCGTCGTGACCGTCCGCGGTCCGCTCGTCACCTCCGACGCCACCCACGGCAGCTCGATCGCCGTCAACGGTGTCTGCCTCACCGTGACCGGCCTGGACGGGGACCTGTTCATGGTCGACGTCATGGCCGAGTCACTCCGGCGAACATCGCTGGGCGGCCTCACCCCGGGGGACCGGGTCAACCTGGAGCGGGCGATGGGGTCCGACGGCCGGTTCGGCGGGCACATCGTGCAGGGACACGTCGACGGAACGGGCCGCATCCTGTCCCGTACGCCGGGCGAGCAGTGGGAGGTGGTCGAGATCTCCTGCCCAGCCGAGGTGCAGCGCTACCTGGTCGAGAAGGGCTCGGTCACCGTCGACGGCGTGTCCCTGACCGTGTTCGACATCCGGCCGGACCGGTTCACGGTCTCGCTGATCCCGACCACGCTCGAGCTGACGACCCTCGGTCCCGCCGCTGTCGGGGCGGTCGTCAACCTCGAGGCGGACATCCTCGGCAAGTACATCGTCGCCCACCTCGAGCGTCTCGAACTTGGCGCCCTGCGGGAGACCATCCATGCCTGAGTTCGCCACCATTCCCGCAGCCCTGGACGCGCTGCGCGCCGGCCGTCCGGTCCTGGTCCTCGACGACGCCGACCGGGAGAACGAGGGGGACGCCATCTTGGCGGCCTCGACGGCGTCCGCCGAATGGGTCGGGTGGATGGTGCGGCACACATCGGGCTACCTGTGCGCCCCCCTGCCCGTCGACTGGGCCGACCGTCTGGGCCTGCCCCTCATGGTTCCCGACAGCGCCGACCCGTTGCGGACCGCGTACACCGTCAGCGTGGACGCGGCGTCCGGGGTCACGACCGGGATCTCGGCGGCGGACCGGGCCACCACGCTCCGCGTCCTCGGCAACCCGGACGCCGCGGCGTCCGACCTGATCCGGCCCGGGCACGTCCTGCCACTGCGCGCCCGGCCCGGCGGGGTCTTCGAACGGCAGGGGCACACCGAGGCGACCGTCGACCTGTGCCGGCTGGCCGGCCTGCCGCCCGTGGGCGTGATCGGTGAACTCGTCCACGATGCGGGTGAGGTGATGCGGACGCCCGACGTCGTCGCCCTCGGCGCGGCCGAGTGCCTGCCCGTCATCACGATCGCGGACCTGGTCGCCTGGCGCGACCTGTACGACCGCGTCACGCTGGCCGCCGTAACGACGCTGCCCACCGCCCACGGGACGTTCGCGTTGCACGGCTACCGGGACCGGCGCACCGGCGCCGAACACCTCGCCTTGATCAGCCCACGCGGCCTCACCACCGATGGCGCGGCACCGCTCGTCCGCCTCCACTCCGAATGTCTCACTGGGGACGCGTTCGGTTCCCGCCGCTGCGACTGCGGCCGCCAACTCGACGAGTCCCTCGCCGTCATTGCCCGTCAGGGGGGTGTCGTGATCTACCTGCGAGGTCACGAGGGGCGCGGCGTGGGGCTGCTCGCGAAGCTGTCGGCGTACGCCCTCCAGGACGTCGGCGCGGACACCGTCGACGCCCAAACCCTGCTGGGCCTACCGGTCGACGCCCGCGAATACGGCGCCGCCGCCGCCATCCTGACCGCCCAAGGGGTGGTCCGGGCCGAACTGCTCACCAACAACCCGGCCAAGGCCGACGGCCTGCGCACGGCGGGGATCGACATCACCGGCCTCCGTCCGCTCATCGTGGAGCCCAACCCCGACAACGTGCACTACCTGTCCACCAAGCGCGAGCGGATGGGCCACCGCCTACCCACCGCGTCCACCCTCGTCCAGGAGGCCTGATGGCTGGCTCCGGCACCCCCCACCTCACCGTCGACGGCCGCGGCCGACGCATCACCGTCGTCGCCTCGTCCTGGCACGACCTCGTCATGAACTCTCTCGTCACCAACGCAGTTACCACGCTGGAACGGGCCGGCGCGACCGTCACGGTGGTCCGCGTCCCGGGCACGTTCGAGCTGCCGGTCGCCTGTGCCCGCCTGGCCCACCACTTCGACGGGCTGGTCGCGCTCGGTGTCGTCATCCGGGGCGGGACACCCCACTTCGACTACGTCTGCGCAGGCGCCACCCACGGCATCGTCGACGTGATGACCCGCACTGGAACGCCCGTCGGTTTCGGTGTCCTCACGTGTGACACCGAGCAGCAGGCGCTCGACAGGGCTGGGCTTCCCGGATCACCGGAGGACAAGGGACGCGAGGCGGCCGAGGCCGTCCTGGCCACCCTCTCTGCGCTGACCGCCGCGGTGCCCTGATCCTCCTACCATTGCAAGCGCCCGGACACCCGGAATGGCCGCCGCCGGTGAGCCGTTCGATCGTCTGCGCGTGTCACCACGTTCAAGGCGTGCGTGGCAGCTGGGCGACGTCCCTCACCTCTCCGATTGCTCGCTCGACGACGTCCTCGAGGATCGCGGCACCGATCGTTTCCTCACCGTCGACGACGAGCGCGAAGTGGGTGCCGCCCGCCTGCATGGCGGCCACGGCGGCCTCCAGGGGGGCGTCCTTCGCGATGGTCGCCAGCGGGCGGAGAAATGGACCGCCCGGCGCCACCCCGGCCGAACCCGCCACCAGTGGGGTCGTCGTCGACCGCACGCCGCACCCTGTCCCTGTCATCAAGGGTGGTGGCGACGTCTGGTCCGCCGACGTGGACGTCCGACTCTGGATTCGGCGGACAGGGACGATCCGTAGCGCCAGTCTCCTGGTGGCTTCGCGGCGCCCCTGTCCGCGAGGAGGAGCCGGAGCCCGTTAGGACGGATGTCGTGTTCGCTCGCCGCCGCCAGGAGGACGCCCATGAACCCCGAGCCACACCACCATGTCACCGGGACAGGATTGTGGCTCCAGGAGGCCGACGTCCACGGCGTCCTGCGCCGACGCGGGGCAAGTCGTACACCGAGATCGCCGAGACTGTGGGAGGTGTGACATGGAGGCCGTCGCTGTCACGTGCGTGGTTGCCCGAGGGCTCGTGGACGCCTTGGAGGCACTCCTCTTGAGCCTGCCTGGTCGGCGCCGCTCTGCTGGCAGCGTTGCGGTGAACGCCGGGTGGGTTGGGGCTGCGACGCTTGGCGGTCGTCGGCCTATGCTGAAGGCAGTCTTGGACGCGAGGTCCGCGCGGCCTTGGCTCCGGTGCTATTCCCCACGTATTCCCCACGACAAGGTGACGAAGTAGCAATCAACCCACATAAGACCTTGTCAGGGGGCCATTATCGGCTGACAGAAGAGAGCTTCAACTCCTCTCTCGCGCACAAAAGTGCCTCTGACTAGGGCAAATACAGGGAATCGGCGAGAGGTGAGAACCTCTCGCCGATTCTCTGTCTCTGGGTGCTGGTTCGCCTTTGGCGACGGGTGACACCGGGGGACGCGGTTCCCGATTGCCGTCGAGGACAGGCTTCTTGCCTGGTTGGGGGGGATCATCATTCCCCACGGGTTCCCCATGGGGAATGATGATCCCGGGCCTCAAGGAGGTGACTGACTTTCGGCCAGACTCTGGGTCGTGTGGGCCGCGATGGGCGAGACTGGACCGAGAGGACTGGAGGCGGGCGCAACGTGAGGGCCTGGCCGCGGTGGACTCCTCTGGAGCTCTCCGGATGACCGGCATGTCCGCATCGATGCCGGTGATGCCCTCCATCTGGACGGTCTCCGCTGCGGCCAACGGGCACACGATCCGCGCTGGCTGCACCAGCCCGGCCTCAGTCGCGTCCGATGCTGATGACCACGCCCCTGCCACGATCCACGGCCTTGACGCTCTCGATAAGCACCAGCAGTCCGACACCGGCGGCCGCTGCGATCAGCAGATCGACCGCGCCCAGCGGCTCCAGCCGCAGGAGCACACCCAGCGGCGTGTAGAGCGCTACCAACTGCAGTGCCAGCACCAGTGCGGCGATCCACAGCAGCAACGGGTTGGAACGCCAGCCGATCGTGGTGAGCGAGTCGTGGTGGGACCGGGTGGCGAAGGCCTGCCCGATCTGCAGGAACGCAAGGGTGGTGAACAGCATCGACTGCCACGCCGGGTTGCCGGTTTCGTGGTACCAGAAGCCGATTCCCAGCGCCACGACGCCGATGACCAGGCCGACCCACACCGTCCGACGGCCCAGACCACCCGTCCAGAGACTCCCGCCGGGCACGTGGGGCGGCCTGCGCATCACGGTGGACTCAGCGGGCTCCTTGCCCATCGCGAGGCCGAGCAGGCCGTCGGTCATGAGGTTGAGCCAAAGCAGCTGCAGCGGGAGCAGGGCCACAGCCGCCGTGGCATCGAATGGGAGGAAGAGGAACGGGATGGGCCAGCCGACCATGACGATGATCTTGCCGAGGTTGCCGGCCACGGCGAACGAGACGAACCGGCGAAGGTTGTCATAGATGACCCTGCCCTCCTCGACGGCGGCGATGATGGTGGCGAAGTTGTCGTCGCGCAGCACCATGTCCGAGGCCTCCTTCGAGACGTCGGTGCCGGTGATGCCCATGGCCACGCCGATGTCGGACTTCTTCAGCGCGGGTGCGTCGTTGACGCCGTCGCCCGTCATGGCCACGATCTGGCCATGACGCTGCAGCGAATCGACCAGGCGGAGCTTGTGCTCTGGCGAGACGCGGGCGAACACGCTCACAGTCCTGGTGGCGAGATCGAACTCCTCGGCGTCAAGGCGGTCCAGCTCGACGCCTGTCAGCACTCCACCGTCGCGCCCGATGCCGAGCTCGCGGGCGATGGCCTGCGCAGTCAGGGGGTGGTCGCCTGTGATCATGACCGGTCGGATGCCGGCGCCCTGACAGGTGGCCACGGCTGTGGCCACCTCGGGCCGAGGGGGATCGATGATGCCGACGACGCCCAGCAGGACGAGGTCGGTCTCAGGGTCGGCCGGCGTGTGCCCGGGGCGGATGAGCCGCAGGGCGAGGCCCAGCACCCGCTGGCCACGTGAGGCCAGGTCCTTGTTGGTGTTCTCGACCCAGGCGCGCGTGGCGTCGTCGAAGGCTCGGACGCCGCCGTCGGCGAGCACGCCAGCGGTGCGGGGAACGAGCGCGTCGACGGCTCCCTTCACGAAGAGGAGATCGTGGTCCTGCGGTAGCTGCGCCAGCTCGGAGACCCGCCCGGCTAGCGCCGCGTGCCGGGTGCTCATGCGTTTACGTTCGGAATCGAAGGGCAACTCCCCGATCCTCGGCAGGACCGTGCGCAGGGTTACCACGTCGATCCCGCCCCGCTTGGCCGCGTCGAGCAGGCAGGTCTCAGTAGGGTCGCCGATCGCCTCAGCCCCCTCCCCGGCGACGTGGCGAAGCTCGGCGTCGTTGCACAGTGCCCCGGCCGCCAAGGCGACGAGGGCCAGACCTGACGGCGGGCCACCTCCCGGTGTCCAGAGGCCCTCGGGCAGGATCAGCGTTGAGACGGTCATCCTGTTCTGGGTCAGGGTGCCTGTCTTGTCCGAGCAGATGGTGGTCACCGAGCCCAGGGTCTCCACCGCAGGCAGTTTGCGCACCAGGGCGTTGCGCCGCAGCATCCGCTGGGCACCCACGGCCAGCGTGAACGTCACGACGGCCGGTAGACCCTCTGGGATGACCGCAACGGCCACCGAGATGGCGGTGAGCACCAGGTCGCTCCACGTCTCGCCGGCGAGCGCGCCAAGGACCGCAACGACCCCTGCGGTGACGACGCCCAGGACGGCAAGTTGTTTTCCGACGCTGTCGAGGCGCGCCTGGAGCGGGGTCTGCTCCGCCGTCACCCCCTGGAGCAGGTCGGCGATCCTGCCCAGTTCCGTGGCCATGCCAGTGGCGATGACCAGACCCACGCCACGGCCGTAGGTGACCTCGGTTCCGGAAAATGCCATGTTGACGCGATCACCCACGGGGAGGTCTGAACCCGCTAGAGGTGCGGTCATCTTGTCCACGGCCTCGGACTCGCCCGTCAGTGCCGCCTCCTGGATCCTCAAGGAGACCGCCTCGAGCAGTCGTAGATCGGCCGGGACCACGGTGCCCGCGTCCAGATGGATCACGTCTCCCGGTACCAGTTGCCGTGCCGGTAATGGGACGGTGCCGCCGTCGCGGAGGACCCGCACGGTGGGTACCGTCATTTGGCGCAGGGCGGCGATGGCTTTCTCTGCTCGGTACTCCTGGAAGAAGCCGAGTAGTGCGAACAGCAGCACGATCCCGCCGATGGCACCGGCCTCCAGGAACTTGCCGAGGATCAGCGAGAGGACGGTGGCCGCGATGAGGATCAACACCATCACCGAGGTGAACTGCTCCCACAGGATCTTCCAGGCCGGTGTGCCGCCGCGGTCGATGAGTTCGTTGGTGCCGTAGCGCTTCAAGCGCTCCTCGGCCTCTGGCGTCGTGATCCCGGAGGCCCGCGAGTCAGTTCGCGCCAGAGCGTGGTCGGTGGTGATCAGATGCCAGGACGGATCAGTCTCGGCTGGGCTGTCGTCGGTGAGGCTGTCCGTGGGCAAGCTGTCTCCCGGAGTGAGGTGCATACGAGTGAGGTTCATGCAAAGGAAGAACGTCGAGTCTCTCCCGCCTTACGGCCGATCCGACGGGCTTGCGCCGTGCTGACGTCGGACCCGTTGTGGGGATATTCCCTCTCCGCACAACTCGAGGGTACCTGCCCTTGGGGGCAGCCGCAACTACGCTAGACGCATGCCTGGGCCGCCCCAGTTGCGTGGGACTTGACAGTGAGACAATACGCTGGGCCGACACTTGGCGGAGATGGCCCTATTGGGGTCGGTGCCAGTTGGAGAAAGCGAAGAGCAGTGCACCGATGAGGGTGACACTTAGCCCTACCGCCAACAACTCGTCCGGTTCCGGCCTGGCAACGAGCACCTCAAGGAATCGCACCACGATCACGAGCAGCAGCGTCCCAGCCGTTCGGCCCTTGAGGTGGTCAAAGGAGAGCGTGGTGAGGCTTGGGGGCAGGTTGAGGTCGCCCACAAAGAGTTCCCACAGTCCGTAGCCGACGATGAGCATCACCGTGGCGATGAGGATCGAGTCCACGCTCTCGTACAATTTGACCAGCGCAGCGTCGGGGTTAGTCGACGCGGTGAGCAGCGTCTCGACAAACAACAAGGCCTTGCTGAGTGCCCAGAGGTAGGTGGTCACGGACAGCAGAAGTGCTGTGACCGCCCCGATGGCCGCGATGTAGCGAAAAAGCTCGAGACCCCGTTTCATCGCCCCGGCGCCCCGCATGGATGGCCCTACGCCGGGGGCCTCAGCCTCGTCCCGGTGGGTCGGCTCAGTGTTCATCACGGTCCACAGGGACAAGCGTCCGGGGGTTGCAGCACCGTGGGTATCATGCCGAGAGTGTAGCAGTCCGGCAGACGGAGCATCGGCGCGGGAGCCGGCGCGCCACAAGCAAGTTACGAGGGCACGCCGGTCGTCCTTACGGCTATCCCGTGTTCTGCAGACCGGCAGCCGCTCCGTTCACGGTCGTCAACAGGACCCGCGTCCACTGTTCCCGGTCCTCCTCAGACGGGGCGTCGTCCCCCGGACCGCCCTCGCGGATGACGCGCAGTGCGCGCAACTGCAGGTGGCTGAGCGCGTCGATGGACGGGGCCCGCAGTGCAACCCGGGTGCCGAGGCGGAGTTTGCGTTCCAATAGCTCCTCCTGCTCCAGGGTCGCCAGCACCAAGCTGCGCGTCAGCTCGTACTCCGCCAGCACGGCGCTGGTGACACTCAGCTGCCCACCGAGTGCCAGGAAGGACTTCGCCAGGCGCGGGTTGGCCTTCGCGAGGCTCATCTCCGCAATGTCGATCATGCTGGCAAACAGCGGCCACTGACGGTAGGCCTCGCGCAACCGCTCGAGGTCATCCACAGCGGCCAACCCGGAGCCCAGCCCGAACCAGCCGGGCACGTTCGCCCGGATTTGGGACCATGCGAACACCCAGGGGATGGCCCGGAAGTCACTCAGATCCCTGCCCTTCTCCGCGCCGCTTCGCCGCGCCGGGCGGGATCCGAGCCTCAGCCGCCCCAACTCCTCAAGCGGGCTCGACGCAGCCACGACATCGGCGAAACCAGGCGTGCGCACGAGGCTGAGGTAGGTCTCGCGAGAGACCCGCTCCACCGTCGTCGCGACATCGTCGAACTCCTCAGCGGCGGCACGGTTGCGGTGCACCACGTCGTCGGTGTCTGCGAGCAGCACCGCCGAGGTGAGACGTTCCAAGTGCGCCTGGGCCAGGGTCACGTCCGCGTACCGGGCAAAGATGACCTCACCCTGCTCGGTGACCTTGAACCGGCCGGAGACCGAACCCGGAGGCTGGGCCAGGATGGCCCGGTGAACAGGGCCTCCGCCACGGCCCAGGGATCCGCCTCGGCCGTGGAACAGCGTGAGTTGGATGCCGTGACGCTGCGCCCACTCAACGATCTGGGTCTGCGCCCGGTAAAGAGTCAGGGTTGCGCTGGCCGGCCCGACGTCCTTGGCCGAGTCCGAGTAACCGACCATCACCTCGACGTGCCAGTCCACCTCGTCGAGCCAGCTGCGGGTGCTCTCCAAGGTGAGCCACTCTTCAAGGACACCGACGGCCCCGCTCAAGTCGGCTCCGGTTTCGAAAAGCGGAACCACGTTCAAACTGAGGGCGGCGTCACCGACCGCGAGGCGAGCAAGGGCGCGCACTGCGACGAGGTGCTGAGCCTGCTGGGTGAAGCTCACCACGTGACGGCCGCACGACTGAGCCCCCCAGCGCTCCTGAAGCCAGGACATGACCCGAAGCGTGTCGAGCACCTCGCGGGTGGCGTCGCTGAGAGCCTGGACGTGGGCCGGCCAACCGTTGACCGCGAGCGAGTCGAGCAACTCCAGCCGCGTGGGGCTGCCCGGCGCTTCCGGGTCCCAGTCGAGTTGCCCGAGCAGTTCGTCCAAGACTCGCCGGTGCACATCGCTGTGCTGGCGCACCTCCAGGTCGGCCAGGTGGAAGCCGAAGGTTTCGGCCAGCCAGATCAGGTGCTGGAGCTCCCCGAAAGCCGCCCGTGTGTCTCCTGCCTGCTCCAGGGAGGTCTGGATCAGACTGAGATCAGCCACCAACTCAGCGGGCTCGCGGTATGCGAGATCGATCTGGCCCTCTCTGGTGGCCGTGAGCCTGGTGGCGACGAAGAGTAGCTTCTGCCGATGCGGCTCTCCCGGAGACGATTTGCGGATGAGTTGGAAGATCTCCGGCGCCGTGACCGAATCACGGGCCAGCGCACTGGCCAGTTCGGGCGACGGGGGGCTGGCGTCCTCGCTCATCGTGAGGGTGCGGGCGACGCGATCTGCTCCGGTGGCGAGCGCCTTGAGAATGCACTCCGCCTGGATGGACATGGTCTGCCGGGTGACCTCGGCCGTGACGAACGGGTTGCCGTCCCGGTCACCGCCCACCCAGGAACCGAACCGCAGGAAACCGGGAACCGACGGGCGACAACGGCCCGGCTCCCCGTCGGCGATCGCGGACTCGACTGTGCGGTACAACCGTGGCACCGCTTGAAACAGCGTCTGGTCAAACACGGACATCACGGTGCGAACCTCGTCCGAGGGTTGGGGTGGTGTGGTGCGCAGGGGGGAGGTGCGGCTGAGGATGTCGATCTCCTCCAGCATCCGGCGCTGAGCGAAGTCCCGCTCCTGCGAGCCGGAGCCTGGATCGTCGTAGCGGTCCAGTTGTTCGGCGATACGATGCAGGGCTGAGGAGACAGCGCGCCTGCGAGCTTCCGTGGGGTGCGCGGTCAGCACCGGATGGATGCGGAGGTTCTTCACGCGAGCCGCCGCGGGGCCGAGTGCGGCCACCGCTGGCCAGACGTCCGGCGCCGTGCCTGCCACCTCGGAGTGTGTCCCGCGGATGAGTCTGGAGCGGTACCGCTCCTCGCTGAGGTTGATCAGGTGGAAGTGAACGGTCAGGGCCTGCGCGAGTTGAAGCGCCTGGGTAGCGGTCAGTGCCCCGACGACCCGGCCAGGCTCCTCGGGGTCGCCGCCATCGGCGGCCCGTGCCGCAGAGTCCTGCACTTGCTGCATAAGCGTGGCGAGCGCGCCGGCTCCTCTCTCGTGGAGAACCTGCTCATGCAGTTGTGTGAGGATGTCGATGTCGGCTTCCAGGAGCCGGTCAAGACCGTACGGATCCTGGTCCAGGTGGATCGCCTCGGCAAGGGGATTGGTCATTGCTACCTCTCTATTTCGTGAATGATGAATCGTGTATCATGCTCCGCTATGGCACCTGGCGACTGGACCTTTCTCTCCAACTATGGCCACGTTCTCGTGGCCCTTGCCCGGAACCCGACGGCGCGGATGCGAGACATTGCGCAGCAGGTGGGTATCACTGAACGAGCCGTGCAGCAGATAGTCGGTGAGTTGGTGACGCAGGGTTACGTGATCAAGGAGAAGTCGGGGCGGCGAAATCACTACCATCTGGCTCCCGGCACCCACCTGCGCCATGATCTGGAGCGCGGCGTCAGGGTCGCCGACTTCGTGGCGATGGTGAGCGGGGCGGACGAAACGAACGGGGCCCGCGCGACGCCGAGCAGGGCGAAGAGTTGATGTACCCATGTGCCCACCTCGCGATCAGGCGCTGCGGTTGGTCGACCACCGCCTCGCATCAATACTACTGCCTAGTTTCCGGAATTGCAATTCGCGTGTCAAGTCGCTACTGTTTCGGTCATGGACGAGGACATCTTCGGTGATCTGATCGCTGCGAACCAGCGCTACGCGAGGTCCGGACCTCGCCCCTTCGACGGCATCGCTCACGCCGGGATCGCCGTCGTGACCTGCATGGACTCACGCCTGGAGCCCTTGGCGATGGTGGGCCTGACTCTGGGCGACGCCAAGATCATGCGCACCCCTGGGGGCCATGTCACCGCGGACGCGCTCACCGGATGCGTGCTAGCCGCACACCTTCTCAACGTGGACCGCATCCTGATCGTCCAACACACCAGCTGTGCCGTGGCAAGCGGCGACGACGATGCGATCCGCCGCCGCGTTTCGGAGACGACCGGTGCCGACCTCGGCAACCTGCCCATCGGCGCGGACCCGGACCAGCGTGGCCGGATCCATGCCGATGTCGCACTGCTGCGACAGCACCCCCTGCTCGCTGACCGGGTCAGGGTCGGCGGCTTCATCTACGACGTTGAGACCAGCCTCCTGGAACAGATCACATGAGCGCCCCCCCTGCTCAGGGCGGCTCCACCGAGGCTTCCGCAGGGACCGCTCGTCTTCCGATGCCAGCACTGCTGGTCTTGGAGGACGGGCGGTTCTTCTGCGGCACGTCGTTCGGCGCCACTGGAGAAACCTTCGGGGAGGCCGTCTTCTCCACAGGCATGACGGGCTACCAGGAGACCCTCACCGATCCCAGCTACCACCGCCAGGTCCTGATCGCGACGGCCCCCCACATCGGCAACACCGGATGGAACGACCAGGACAATGAGTCGCGCAGGATCTGGGTGGCCGGTTACGTGGTCCGCGACCCCTCACGGACACACTCGAGTTGGCGCGCCAACGGCTCCCTGCATGACGAACTGCGTCGGCAAGGGATCGTTGGCATCGCCGACCTCGACACGCGGGCGCTGACGCGTCACATCCGTGACAACGGCGCGATGCGGGTGGGCGTCTCCACCATCGAGACCGACCCTCGGCAACTGCTTGCGCGGGTGCTGGAGACGCAGCCCATGCTGGGGGCGGACCTCGTGGCCGATGTCACCGTCGCTTCGAAGCAGGTCGTCCCGGCAGTGGGCAGGAAGCGCTTCACAGTCGCCGCGGTCGATCTCGGCATCAAGGACATGACTCCCACCCGGCTCGCCCAGCGAGGAATCGAGGTGCACGTCCTGCCTGCTGCGAGCACCCTCGACGACATCACCGCGGTGGGTCCCGATGGGGTCTTCTTCTCCAACGGGCCGGGCGACCCGGCGGCAGCCGGGCGTGCGGTGGACCTTCTCACCGAGATTCTGGATGCGGGGCTGCCCTACTTCGGGATTTGCTTCGGCAACCAGATCTTCGGTCGTGCACTTGGCTTCGGCACCTACAAGCTGAAGTACGGCCATCGCGGCATCAACCAGCCGGTGATGGACCTGGCCAGGGGCACGGTCGAGATCACCGCCCAGAACCACGGCTTCGCCGTAGATGCCCCCCTTGGCCAGTCCGTATCCACCCGCTGGGGAACTGCACGAGTTACCCACGTCTGTCTCAACGACGATGTGGTCGAGGGCCTGGAGTTGCGTAACGATTCCGGCCGACTGACTGCTTTCGCTGTTCAGTATCACCCGGAGGCAGCCGCCGGACCGCACGACGCCGACTACCTGTTCGACCGCTTCGTCGACGTCATGGCCGGAAAGGACGACTGATGCCCCGTCGCACCGACATCTCCTCGATCATGGTGATCGGCTCCGGCCCCATCGTCATCGGGCAGGCGTGCGAGTTCGACTACTCCGGCACGCAGGCCTGCCGCGTGTTGCGCGAGGAGGGGTTCCGGGTGATCCTGGTCAACTCCAACCCGGCCACCATCATGACCGACCCCGAGTACGCTGACGCCACCTACATCGAACCGATCAGGCCCGAGTACCTCGAACAGATCATCGCCACCGAGCGTCCAGACGCGCTGCTCGCGACGCTTGGAGGCCAGACCGCCCTTAACGCCGCCATGACCCTGTTCAAGAACGGGGTGCTCGACCGCTACGACGTCGAACTCATCGGCGCCTCCGTCGACGCCATCGAAAAGGCGGAGAACAGGCTGGAGTTCAACCAGATCGTCACCTCACTCAAGGTGCCCGGCGCTGACGCCGGCGTGGCACGCTCGCGTATCTGCCACGACATGGACGAAGTCCTCGCCGCCGCGGGGATCCTCGGATACCCCATCGTGGTCCGGCCGAGCTTCACCATGGGCGGGCTCGGCTCCGGCATCGCCTACAACGAGGAGGAACTGATCCGGATCGCCGGGGCAGGCCTTTCGGCGTCGCCGGTCACCGAGGTGCTGATCGAGGAGTCGATCATCGGCTGGAAAGAGTTCGAACTCGAAGTCATGCGCGACGGATCGGACAACGTCGTGATCGTGTGCTCCATCGAGAACCTAGACCCCATGGGCGTGCACACCGGGGACTCCATCACAGTGGCCCCCGCCATGACGCTCACAGACAGGGAGTACCAGGCCATGCGCGATGTGGCCATCGCGGTAACCAGGGCGGTCGGCGTCGAAACTGGCGGCTGCAACGTCCAGTTCGCACTCAACCCTGTCGACGGGCGGCTGATAGTGGTGGAGATGAACCCGCGGGTCTCCCGATCCTCGGCGCTGGCCTCGAAGGCCACCGGCTTCCCGATCGCGAAGATCGCAGCGAAGGTGGCGGTGGGCTACACCCTCGACGAGATCCCCAACGACATCACCGGCGAGACGCCCGCCTCGTTCGAACCGTCGCTGGATTACGTCGTGGTCAAGTGCCCGCGCTTCGCGTTCGAGAAGTTCCCCACCGCTGACAGCACCCTCACCACGCACATGAAGTCAGTGGGCGAGGCCATGGCCATCGGCCGATGCTTCACCGAAGCGCTCGGCAAGGCTCTGCGCTCACTGGAGGACCCAGCGGCACTCTTCGACTTCACCCGCCCGATCATCGAGAGCGTGGACGAGCTGCTGCGCCGCATCGCCCGACCGCACGACCACCGCCTGGCCTTCATGATGCAGGCGCTTCGCGCCGGCGCCACCTCGGCACAGGTGGTAGAAGCAACCCGCATCGATCCGTGGTTCGTCGACCAGCTCCAGCTGATCCGCGAGACGGCCGACCAGGTGTGCTCGGCCCCAGAGCTTACGGGCGGTCTCATGCGGCTCGCCAAGCGACACGGCCTCTCCGACGATCAGATCGCCGACCTGCGCAATCTCAGCCCTGACGTGGTCCGTGGCCTCCGCTGGGCGTTCGGCATCCGGCCCGTGTACAAGACGGTCGATACCTGTGCCGCCGAGTTCGCCGCCCGGACGCCGTACCACTACTCCAGCTACGACGAGGAGACCGAGGTCGAGCCCCGGACCCGGCCCGCCGTCATCATCCTGGGCAGCGGTCCCAACCGGATCGGGCAAGGCATCGAGTTCGACTACTCGTGCGTGCACGCGGCCATGGCGTTGCGGGACGCCGGCTACGAGACGGTGATGGTCAACTGCAACCCCGAGACGGTCTCGACCGACTACGACACCACCGACCGGCTGTACTTCGAACCCCTGACGCTGGAGGACGTGCTGGAGGTGGTCCATGCCGAGCTCGCGGCCGGGCCCGTGGCGGGCGTCATCGTGCAGCTGGGCGGGCAGACGCCGCTCAAGCTCGCACAGGCGCTCAAAGACCGTGGAGTCCACATCGTGGGCACGTCGCCAGAGGCCATCCACCTGGCTGAGGATCGCGGAGAATTCGGCGCCCTCCTCAGCTCCGCGGGCCTGCTGTCCCCCCAGCACGGCACGGCCGTCTCCGCCGGACAGGCGCTGGCGGTCGCCCACACGATCGGTTACCCCGTGCTGGTTCGTCCCAGCTACGTGCTGGGCGGGCGCGGCATGGAGATCGTCTACGACGACGCCTCATTGGCGAGCTACATCCAGCGCGCAACCGAGATCGACCCCTCGCACCCCGTGCTCGTGGACCGGTTTCTCGACGACGCGATCGAGATCGACATCGATGCGCTCTACGACGGGGCGGAGCTTTACATCGGCGGCGTGATGGAACACATCGAGGAGGCCGGCATCCACTCCGGCGACTCGGCGTGCACCCTTCCTCCGATTACCCTCGGTACCGAGACCATCGACCAGATTCGCAGCTCCACCGAGATCATCGCCAAACGGATCGGGGTGAAGGGCCTGATCAACATTCAGTACGCGCTGCTCGGCGATGTGCTCTACGTGCTTGAGGCCAACCCGCGGTCGTCGCGGACCGTGCCCTTCGTCTCGAAAGCCACCGGCACGCCGCTGGCCAAGGCCGCAGCCCGCATCTCACTCGGCGCGATGATCGCCGAACTCCGCTCAGACGGAATGCTTCGCTCCGGGGGAGACGGCGCGACGGCGCTCGAGTCGGCACCGATCGCCGTGAAGGAAGCAGTGTTGCCCTTCAACCGGTTCCGCAGCCCCGAGGGCGTCGGCGTCGATCCGCTGCTCGGCCCAGAGATGAGATCCACAGGCGAGGTCATGGGGCTTGATGCGGCCTTTGGCACCGCCTTCGCCAAGAGCCAGGCCGCGTCGTTCTCCGCTCTTCCCACGAGTGGGACGGTGTTCGTCTCGGTGGCGAATCGCGACAAGCGGCACGCGATCTTCCCGATCAAGCGGCTCGCCGACCTCGGGTTCCGGATCCTGGCCACAGAGGGCACGGCACAGGTGCTGCGCCGCCACGATGTTGCGGTCACTGTGCTCCGGAAGGCGTCGCAAGGTACAGGTCCCAACGGTGAGCCGACGGTGGTGCAGGCCATCGCGGCAGGCGAGATCGACCTCGTGGTCAACACGCCGCACGGCCACTCGCTCCATGGCAGCCCCCGACAGGACGGCTGGGAGATTCGCGGCGCGGCCATCCGCGCCGGCGTGCCTTGCGTGACCACGACCCAGGCCCTCGCGGCGTGCGTGCAGGGCGTCGAATCCCTGCGCCAAGGAACCCCGGGGGTGCGTTCGCTGCAGTCCTGGAACGCCGCGATTCGAGCTGATCTCCACCGATCCGTGCCCCCTGGAGTGGGCCACAGCCCCAAGGCCACACAAGAGGCGGAGTTGCGCACCGTCGCTCCCGACGACCACTGTACTCAGCGTGGCTGAGCCGACACCCTCGTCGACACTCCCTCTTTCATGAGGCGGCTTGAGAGACCCGCTTGCTGGGCTGGCTGGTCGCGATTTCGGTGCTGGCCGGGTGGGCTGTTTGCCGGCTGACGCTGCCGGGCAACGGCTGTGCAGGTTCTCGGTCGATGGGGTCCACGGATCGTGTGGCTGGAGCCAGCGGCGGGGTGTCTGGGTCTTGTGTGGGGGCCGGGGTGGCGTGCTTGTGTGGACGACGCTCAATAACTGGTCAGTTTCACCGGGGGCGTTGACAGGACTCCGGAGCTGAGGTCTCTGGTGCCAGTCCTTCTTCGCGTACTGGGTGCAGAACACGGTGGAGACGGCGTCGTAGCGGCGTTCGAGGAGTCCCAGCAGCATGCTGCGGGTGCTGTCTGGGGTGTGACACTTCTCGTGGACAGTCGTTACCAGGAAGGAACGACGAGACGAGATGTCATCGAAACGCAGGAAGTACACCCCGGAGTTCAAGGCTGACGCGGTCCAGCTCGTGGTGGTCGCTCAGCGGCCGATCGCGCAGGTCGCGCGGGAGTTGGAGATCAATGAGAGCTCGCTGGGCTACTGGGTCAAGATCTACCGGGAACAGCACCCTGACCCGGCGAAGGCCCCGCCCCCGGTGGAGGCGGCCCGCCTGGCCGCGTTGGAGGCCGAGGTGCGCCGGCTGTCGGAGGAGAACGCGTTCCTGAAAAAAGCCGCGGCCTTCTTCGCCAGGACGCAACCGTGACCGACATGTTCACGCTGATCCACGCGGAGAAGGCCACCCACTCGGTCGAGTTGATGACCCGACTGCTGCACGTTTCACGCGCCGGTTACTACTCGTGGGTGAAGCGACGCGACACCCCGAGCCCGGCGGCGACCCGACGGGCGGAGGTGACCGCCGCGGTGATCGACAGCCATACCGCCTCCAACGGCGTCAACGGGCACCGCCGGGTGCGCGCTGACCTGACCGCCGACGGCGTGCCCGCCTCGGAGGGAATGGTGCGCTCGATCATGCGCCAGGCCGGGATCGCCGGCATCCAGCCCCGCACGAAGAAACGCACCACGATCCCCGCCGACGACGCCGAACAGCGCCCCGACCTGGTCAAACGCGACTTCACCTCCGACACGCCACGGACCAAGCTGGTCGGTGACATCACCTACCTGCGCACCGGCGAGGGGTGGCTGTTCCTGGCCACCGTGATCGATCTCCACTCCCGGATGGTGGTCGGCTGGGCAATGGCCGAGCACATGCGCACCGAACTGATCAGCGCCGCTCTGCGGATGGCCCACACCCACGGACACCTCGCCCCTGGAGCGGTCTTCCACTCGGACCGCGGATCTCAGCGCAGGTTCAACCGGTCGTCGCAACACCTGAGGTCAGGAGGGTGTCGTGGGTCGACCGTCGATGTGGGAGACGGAGGTTGCCAAGCGTGGGCCGATGCGGTCACCGGGGCATCCGGGTCACCACCGCGCGAAGGAGCGTGAGTTCTGGGACGAGGTGGCCACGGGGAAGTTGCCGCGGGAGGCCGCCGAGGCGGTGGGCGTGGCTCAGGCCGTGGGGCAGCGGTGGTTCCGTCATGCTGGCGGGATGACGCCGTACTCCTGGCCTGCCCCGTCAGGCAGGTACCTGTCGTTCGCGGAGCGAGAGGAGATCGCGATCCTGAGAGCGCTCGGCAAAGGCGTCCGCGAGATCGCCGCCACGCTCAGGATGAGTCCGTCGACGATCTCAAGGGAGTTGCGCCGGAACGCGACGACCAGAAGCGGGAAGCTCGAGTACCGGGCCTCGGTGGCTCAGTGGAAGGCGGAGCTGTACGCCCGCCGGCCCAAGACCGCGAAACTCGTGAGCAATCAGCGGCTGCTTCGCTACGTCGAAGATCGGCTCTCCGGTCAGATCCGCTTGCCGAGCGGCGTGACCGTCGCTGGCCCCACGGAGCGGGAATGGAAGGGCTTGAACAAGCCACACCGTGAAGATCGTCGATGGGTCAGAGCGTGGAGCCCCGAGCAGATCTCCAACCGGCTCAAGGTCGACTTCCCCGATGATGAGTCCATGCGGATCAGCCACGAGGCGATCTACCAGGCCTTTTTCATCCAGGCCAGGGGCGCGCTGAACCGGGAACTCATCCTCTGCCTGCGCACCGGGCGGGCCCTGCGGATGCCCCGGGCCAGATCGAAACGTGTGGCCTGGGCCCACGTAACCCAGGAAGTCTTGATCAGCGAGCGCCCTGCAGAGGCCGAGGACCGGGCGATCCCAGGCCACCATGAGGGGGATCTGATCATCGGGACCAACAGGTCAGCGATCGGCACCGTCGTCGAGCGCACCACGGGCTTCACGACCCTGGTCCATCTCCCGCGAGAAGACGGATGGCGCGAACAGCCAATCGTCAAGAACGGGGCCGCTCTGTCAGGCTACGGGGCCACCTCGATGAACAAGGCGCTCGCGGCGGCGCTGGCATCCATGCCCGACGAGCTCAAACGGTCGCTGACCTGGGACCGCGGCAAGGAGATGTCGGCCCATGCCCAGTTCACCATCGACACCGGCCTCAAGGTCTACTTCGCCGACCCCCGAAGCCCCTGGCAACGAGGCACGAACGAGAACACCAACGGGCTCTTGCGCCAGTACTTCCCCAAAGGAACCGACCTGGCTAGGTGGGGACCAGAGGACCTCACCGCCGTCGCCCACGCTCTCAACACACGCCCCCGCAAGAGACTCGGCTGGCGCACACCAGCCGAAGTCTGGAACCAACATCTAGAATCACTCACACAACAACGCGTTGCGACGACCAGTTGAATCCGCCCTGCGACCCGCGGTCGGAATGCACGATGCAGCCGGCGACGTCGACGCCTAGCGCTGCGCGGGCGGTGACCGCGTTGTTCAGCGCCTGCACGGCCAGGCGGGACTTCATGCGGGCATCGATGGAGTAGCCGACGATCCGGCCGGACCAGAGGTCCTTGACCGCGCACAGGTAGAGCTTGCCCTCGCCGGTGGGGTGTTCGGTAATGTCGGTCAGCCACACCTGGTTCGGTCCCTTGGCGGTGAAGTCGCGTTCGACGAGGTCGTCGTGGGCGGGTGGTCCCGGCTTCTTCCCGTTGGCGCCTCGTTTCTTCCCGAACGCGCTCCACCAGCGGTTGGCAGAGGTGATCCGCCAGGCGGTGCGGTCCGCCATCACCTGACCGGCGTCGCGGGCCTCGTCGGCCAGCAGACGGTGCCCGAACTCCGGGTCGTCACGGTGAGCGTCGAACAATGCGTTGGCCCGATACGCGGCGACGAGCTCTCGCTCGCCGATCGGATGGGTGAGCCAGCGGTAGTAGGGCTGGCGGGCGAGCTTGAGGACCCGGCACGTCACCGCGACGGGGATCCCGTCGGCGGCGAGCTCACGCACGAGCGGGTACATCATTTTCCCGGCAGGTTCGCCTGCGACAGATACGCCGCTGCCCGGCGCAAGACCTCGTTCTCCTGCTCCAGCAGCCGGATCCGTCCAGCGACGCCCCACGGCGTCACAGATCAGATGTCACCTACTCGTGCAGCAGTCCCCTCGTTGACGTGCTGGTCGAGCTCGGCGGCCATCCGGGAGACCTGGGACTTCGAGAGTCCGTCGATGCCCAGGGTTTTGACGAGCTTGTCCATTCGGCGGGTGGACACCCCGGCGAGGTAGCAGTCCGCGACCACGGTGATCAGGGCGGTCTCGGCTCGTTTGCGGCGCTCCAGGAGCCATTCGGGGAAGTAGGAGCCGGTGCGCAGTTTCGGGACGGCGACGTCGACGGTGCCGACGCGGGTGTCGAGGGGTCGGTGGCGGTAGCCGTTGCGTTGCGCGAGCCGGTCGGCCGAGGGCTGGCCCCATTCGGCTCCGCAGACCTGGTCGGCGTCAGCGGACAGGAGGGCGTTGATCAGGGTCTGCAGGAGGGTGCGCATCATGTCGGGCGAGGCCTGGGTGAGCAGGTTGCCCAGCACGTGGGCGGGGTCGACAATGTGTGGAGCGGTCATCGTGGTGATGTCCCTTTCGAGAGAGCTGTGAGAGGTGAACTCGAAGGATCCCACGGTGACCGCGCCATCGTCTTCCGACTCGGCCACCGGGGCTACACCACTATGAGGGACTTAACTCCGGCGCGGACGCCCGACTCTGGGCATGAGCGCGATGAAACCCTCTCGGCATGAGCGACCCTCATCGACCGTGCGGCTGGTTGTCATGGCGCCGTCTTCATCCGGTTCGGAGCCAGGGCGGAATCATTGGCCTTGCGCGCGTCGGCACCGTCCCCTCCGTCGCACGTCCGCCGCACGAAACAATCCAGATCGAAGCCGATTCGGCGTACTTCGAAGTCAAACGGATTTCAAAGGAGGTTCAAGTCCTCTCTCGGACACACTGGAAACCCCGGTGATCAGCGGAAACGCAGATCACCGGGGGTTTTGCTTTCTCTACGCGTGCGTCGCTCACCAGGTGGGTCGCAGCGGGAAGCCGTTGGTGCCGTCGTCGGTGGCACGCACCGCGAGAACGTGGTGCAACTGGACGTGGTTGCGTTCGAAACTCAGCCTGGAACCGGCCATGTAGAGGCCCCAGGCACGGGCCTTCGTCTCCCCCACCTCCGCCACGCAGGCATCCCAGTGGTCGACGAGGTTGCGGCACCAGGCGGCGAGCGTGAGGGCATAGTGCGGGCGGAAGTTCTCCTCGTGCATGACCTCGAACCCGGCGTCCTGGGCGTCCCTGATGATGACGCCGGACCCGCTCATCTCGCCGTCGGGGAAGATGTAGCGGTCCAGGAACGGGCCCACCGGCTCGCGGCGGTTGTGGGAATGCGTGATGCAGTGGTTCAGGAGCCGGCCCTCCGGCCGGAGTCGATCCCGCAGGAACGCGAAGTAGGTGGGGTAGTTCTTCACGCCGATGTGTTCCGTCAGCCCGATCGAACTCACGGCGTCGAAGCCGCTCTCGGTCACGTCACGGTAGTCGCCGTGCCTGACCTCGGCGAGGTCAGCGAGCCCCTCCCGCGCGATGGCTTCGGTGGCCCAGAGCGCCTGCTGGCGCGACAGCGTCACCCCCACAGACCGCACGCCGTAATGCTCCGCCGCGTGGCGCACCATGCCGCCCCAGCCGCAGCCGACGTCGAGCAGCCGCATTCCGGCGCGCAGCCCCAGCTTGCGGCAGATCAGGTCGTACTTCTCCGCCTGCGCCTCCTCCAGCGTCGCGTCCTGCCTGGGATAGACGGCGCAGGTGTAGGTCATCGACGGGCCGAGGACATGCTCGTAGAAGGTGTTGGAGACGTCGTAGTGATGCGAGATGGCGTCCGAATCGCGGGCCTTCGAGTGGCGCAACCCCTTGGCGAGACGCCGCCAGCGTGGCGGGTACTCCAGCGGGGGCGGCGGGGGCGGCTTGAGCGTTTCGAGCCCGAGAGAGCGCGCCAGTTCGAGCGCCTCGGGGGCGCTGGGCAGCCGGAACGCCACCTGGTCCTGGACGAGCTTGAGGATCTCGTAGGGGTCGCCCGGGTGCACGCCCCGCAGCTCGAGGTCACCGGCGAGGTACGCCCTCACCATGCCGAGTTCACCAGGGGCGGTCAGCAGGTACGCGAGTCCGCGCCGGGTGCGGAGCGCCAGGCCGAGCTCCGAGTCCTCCGGTCCCGTGGCGCTCCCGTCCGATGCCGTGAATCTCAGGGGCATGCCCTCGCGCAGCAGCGACGCGACCGCGTCGGCGATGGGCATCCGTGCGTTCAGGTTCTGTTTCATCGTTCCTCCACCGCCTTCTCGTACAGGCTGGTCAGCCGGTTCTCAGGGTCATAACGGGCCTTCACCGCGGCGAGATTCGCGCCACCATACAGACGCTGGAACGTGTCCCGGTCGTAGAAGGCCTCGGAGTAGAGCGACTTGTGGCCTCCCAGCGCCTGCACCTTCTCCTCGATCGCCCTGTTGCGCGGCGCGAGCGGCGCATCCGGTCCGACGGGCACCGCGCCCCAGAAGCCCACGTTGACGTAGGTGGTGCCCCCGCACAGGGGGTAGGTCGGCCAGGGCCGGGCGCCGGGTCTGCCCGTCGCCCTCAGGCGCAAGGGGCAGAGCCACACCGGCCGCATCCCGACGGCCCCGTCGAACCAGGTGAGGAACTCCCCCACCCGCTCCACCGGCACCTCGACGTCCTGGATCACGCGTTCCTGCCGCGGGCGGCGGGCCAGTGCGTCCAGACGCTCGCTGAAGCGGGTGCGACGGTCGAGCCCGACCAGCCGGTGGTAGACATCGGAGCGGCGCCAGCGACGGGGCCACAGCCTGCGGACCAACGGGTGCTGAACTCCGAACGCGCGCGAGCACCAGAACCAGTCCGTGTCCCACCGCCAGAGGTAGTCGTAGCCGGTGAGCCGGTCGGTGGAGAGGCTCCGGATGGAGCGGTAGTAGATCTGTTGACCGGTGTAGTCGCTGACAGGTCCGGAGGGCGCGTCGGCCCAGGTGGCGAGGGTGAGGTAGTACTCCCCCGGCGCGAAGGCCACGCCGTCGAGGCCGTCGACCGCGGCGCCGTCGTGGGAGCGGGTCGAGCAGATCTCGGCGATCGTGGCGGCCAGTGGTTCCGTGTCGCTGAAGCGCAGGTGACGGAGTGCGACGAAAGCGGGCGCCGGCTCGAGTTCGATCATGAGGCGGGTGACGTAGCCCAGGGAGCCGTAGGAGTTCGGCACGGCGTCGAAGAGGTCGTCGCCGGGCCTTGTCGTGACCACCTCGCCGGCCCCGGTGAAGACGTCCATCTCGAGGACGGACTCGTGCGGCATGCCGTTGCGGAAGCTCGTGGACTCGATACCGAGCCCGCTCACCGCACCACCGATGGTGATCGTCCGCAACTGCGGGACGACCAGCGGCATCAGCCCGTGGGCGAGCGTGGCGTCCACGAGGGTTTCGTAGGTGCACATGCCCTGGACTTCCGCCGTGCGCGTCACGGGGTCGACGGCCAGTACCCCGGTGAGGCCGGAAACGTCCAGTCCGGGAGCTGTCATGCCGGCTCTCGGACGGAACAGGTTCGACGTGGGCTTGGCGAGGCGCACCGGCGAGCCTGCCGGGATCGCCTCGCACGACGATCGCAGCCTCGCTATTGCCTGGTCATGCTCCGTCCGGACAGGTGCTGCTGCCACGAGGCCACAGTAACCCGGAGCCTCTCGTGTATCTGCCCGGACGGAGAATCCGTAGCCCTTTCGCTTTCGCCACTCAGGCCGACGCTACGCTCGGCGAGAGGGGACTTTGAGTGAAGGAGAGCCTCATGGCAACGTTGGCAATCGTCGGGGCGGGGCCCGGTCTGGGCGCCGCGGTGGCGCGCAGGTTCGGGCGCGAAGGATTCTCGGTGGCGCTCATCTCGCGCGACCAGTCGAAGCTGGACGCGCTGGCGTCCGGGCTCGCCGACGGCGGCGTGACCGCGCGCGGATACGCAGCCGATGTCCGCGATGCCGCGTCCCTCGAGGCCGCGCTGTCGGCAGCGGCTGACGAGCTGGGTCCGATCACCGCTCTGCAGTACAGCCCACTCCCGTCCCGGTCATACCTGGAACCCGTCCTCGACCTCACCCCCGAACTGGCGCTCGAGGCGCTGCGCTTCTCAGCGTTGGGGCTCATCACGGCCGCACGTGCAGTTCTGCCTGCGATGCGCGCCGCGGGCGGCGGCACGATCGTCCTGATCAACGGCGGCACCTCTGTGAAGGCCCGGGCGGGCTTCTCGGGCACGTCGGTGGCCTTCCCGGCCGAGAGCGCGTACGGCGAGATGCTGCATGAGGCGCTGGCCGACGAGGGCGTCCACGTCGTCCAGTTGGTGATCCCCGGCTCCATCCCCAAGCTGAAGGTCGCCGACGGCGTCGACGGGGTCGCGGAGCGCATCTGGCAACTCCACACAACACCGGGTGAATTCAGGACGATGCTCATCCCACTCGAGGAGGGGCGCGAGTAGCGCCCGATCCCGGGCGCGGTGCATAGAGTGGGCGCATGGCCGTTCCAGTCACGCTCGCGATCCTCGGCGCCTCAGGCGACCTCGCCACCCGCCTCCTCCTGCCCGGTCTGGGGACCCTGCTCGAGACCAACCCCGAGTACGACGTGACCCTGGTGGGGTGCGCCGCCGACGAGTTGTCCCAGGAGGAGTGGGTTGGGCGCGTCCGCGGGGCGCTGGGTGGCCGGTGCGCCAAGGCGAGCGTCGAGCGGGTGATCGCCACCACGCGCTACGAACAGCTCGACCTCACCGACGCCGGCGCCCTGCGCACCCTGCTCGATGGCCTCGGGGACGCACCGGTGCTCTACCTAGCGCTCCCGCCCCGGATCTCGATCGAGCTCTGCAAGGCCTTGACCACCCTCGAGATTCCGCCGGGGCTCCGGCTCGCCCTGGAGAAGCCATTCGGCTCCAGCCTGGAAACCGCCCGCGAACTCAACGGGGTGCTCGCCGGCCTCGTGCCGGAGAACCAGCTCTTCCGCATCGATCACTTCCTCGGTAAATCGGTGGTGCTCAATCTCCTCGGGCTCCGCTTCACCAACCGCATCTTCGAGCATGCCTGGAACAACCAGAACATCGAGAGCGTCGACATCACCGTCGACGAGGTGCTGGCGCTCGAGGGCCGCGCCGGCTACTACGACGGTGCGGGCGCGCTCCGCGACATGATCCAGAGCCACCTCCTGCTGGTCCTGGCCCTGTTCGCGATGGAGGAGCCGCCGTCGCTCAACGAGCGCGACGTCCGCGACCTCATCGCCCTGATGCTCCGGCACACCCACGTGTGGGATGACGACCCGGTGGCCTCCTCCCGTCGCGCGCGGTACACGGCCGGCCAGATCGGCGGCGAGGCTGTCCCGAACTACGTCGACGAGCCGGGTGTCGACGCCTCGCGGAACACCGAGACGCTGGCGGAACTCACCGTGAGGATCAACACGGACCGGTGGGCCGGTGTCCCGTTCCGGTTGCGCAGCGGCAAGGCGCTCGGCGACGCCCGCAACGGCATCACCGTGGCTTTCCGTCCGGTGGACCACGTGCCGGAGGGTTTCACGGAGGCCCCGCCGAACGTGCTGAGCATCGGCATGAAACCCGCCAACATCAGGCTGGGGCTGTCGACCAACGCGGAGTCCAACCGCTTCCAGTTGGACCAGTCGGTGCTCTCGACGGACCTCGCGGAGAGCCCGCTCAAGCCCTACGGCGAAATCCTCGACTCCATCTTCCGCGGCGACCCGCTCCTGACCGTGCGCGGTGACGTGGCCGAGGAATGTTGGCGGATCGTGCAACCGGTCATTCACGCCTGGCAGCAGGGCCTGGTGCCCTTGGATGAGTATGTGGCCGGAGGAGCAGGGCCGACGCGCTGGAACGCGTGACCCGGACTTCGGGGCGGAAGCACCGTTGGGCCCCAGATGTCCTTCATCGTCCCTCACCGCTTCCACACTCTTCGACGGGAAGTCCAGCAGCGCATCGGCGACACCTTCCAACAAGTCCACAGGTGACGGAAACAGTTCGGGACGCCTGGCGGACACAGCAGGAAGGGTGGGGGCGTAGTTTGGCTCAATGACGCAAGCTTCCGACGCTTCCCCGACCCCGCCGGGCTGGAAGCGGGCCCTCGGCATCCTGGGGATCCTCGCTCACCTCGTGGTGGGCTACATCTACCTGACGGTGGGGCTTGTCACCCCTATGCCGTGGCTCCTGGGCTTCTGGGTGATCTGGGTGGTGCTCCTGCTGGTCTGCCTGCGGCTGTTGCGGGACCGTCCGCTGCTTGTCCTCCTGGTCCCAGTTCTGGCGCTCGGCATCCTCATCGGCGGCCTGTCGCTTGGTGAGGCTCTGCTGGGATGGAGTGCTTGACCGGGCAGTGCCGCGACGAGGTGGGTGGCCACAGAATGAGCACAGTCCCGGGGTCAGAGGCTCAGGGTCAGCTGGGCGCGGTGGTGTCGGCAGTGCTTCGGTGCCCAGTCCAGCACGTCGAGGCGCGTCATCCAGGTGGCCGCCGCCAGCAATGCGCCTAAACTGGATGGATGTCCACCGTCCCCGAGTGCGCAACAGCCCCCACCTCGATGATGTCGGCAGAACGAGCAGCGTGTCTGGCCGAACTGTTCAAAGCGCTCTCAGACCCCACGCGGGTAAGGCTCCTGGCCCACATCGCAGACTCCCCCGACGGCACCGCCTGCGCCTGCCACATCCCGGACACGCTCGGCATCAGCCAGCCCACCTTGTCACACCACCTGAAGAGGTTGACGGCCGCCGGCCTGGTGAAGCGCGAGCAGCGGGGGCGTTGGGCGCACTACACGGCGGCCAGCGACGTGCTGGAGGTGGCCCGCGAGTTCCTGGGCACCACCACTGAGGACGCGGCCCGGTGCTGCTGACGGGCCGCTCCCCCAGTTCAGCGTGCGGCGCTCAAGCCGGCCAGCTCGGCACCGATCGGCGGGACCTCCTGCATGACGAGTTGCGCCAGTCTGGGCGCGTCGGCACTCACCTGGGCCAGCGGACCGGCCTCGTTCGCCGCCCGCTGCATGAGCAGCGGTGACGAGGTGCCGGTCTGGGACAGGGTCTGGTTGACCACCCAGGCCCAGGGCGCGATCCCCGCTCGAGACAGGTCTTCGACGAGGCCCTGCGCCTCCAGCACCGGGGTCGTCTCCGCGGTGGTGACGATGACCAGCTTCGTGTAGTCAGGGTCCTGGAGCCGCATGAGCGGTGTGGTGAACCTGGCACTGCCCAACCCGCGGGCCACCTCCCGGTGGTACGAACCGGTGGCATCCATCAGCAACAGGGTGTGCCCGGTGGGCGCGGTGTCCATCACCACGAACCGCTTGTCCGCCTGCCCGATCGCCTTCGAGAAGGCCTGGAAGACCGCGATCTCCTCCGTGCACGGCGATTTGAGGTCCTCCTCCAGCGCAGCGCGACCGGCCGCGTCGAGGTTCTTACCCTTCGTGGCCATCACCCGGTCCCGGTAGTCCTGGGTGGCCCGGTCCGGGTCGATGCTGGTGACCTCGATCCCCGCCGCGTCCATGCCGACGGTCCGGTCCAGATGCGCGGCCGGGTCCGTCGTCGTCAGCAGTACGTCCTTACCCCGATCGGCGAGCGCGACGGCGAGTGCAGCGGCAACGGTCGTCTTGCCGACGCCGCCCTTGCCCATACACATCACGAGGCCCTTGTCCGCGCTGACCAGCTCGTCGACCAGGGCGCCGAGCCCCGGGGCGCCGGCCGCTGGCTGGCCGGCCGCCACGGCCGCGGGCGGATCCGCCGGGCCGAACATGCGGCGCAGCGCGTCGACGCCCACCATGTTGGTGGCCCTGAGGGGCAAGGTGTCGAGCTCGAGCCGCTGCAGCCCGAGGGGCAACTGCTCCAGCGCCTGCGCCTCGCGGGCACGGATGGCGTCGGCGAGCGCATCGTGGATCTCCTCCGGGGGCAGGACTCCGTTGACGACGAGGTGGCTGGCATGAATGCCGACGGTGGCCAGTTCGAGCAGTGCCCGCTCAGCCTCGTCGAGGCTGGACTGATCGGCCCGGGCGACCAGGATGATCCGGGTGCGCTCCGGGCTCGCCAGGGCCTCGACGGCCGCAGCGTAGGTGCCGCGGGCCTTGTCCAACCCGGACATCGGCCCGAGGCACGAAGCGTCGCCCAGCCCCTCGTCGAGGAACCCCGTCCATTCGCCGGGCAGTTCCAGCAGCCGGATGGTGTGTCCCGTGGGGGCGGTGTCGAAGATCACGTGGTCGTAGGCCGCCGTCCGGGCGGGTTCTGCCAGCAGTTCGGTGAACTCGTTGAACGAGGCCACTTCCGTCGTGCACGACCCCGACAGCTGCTCGGTGGCCGCCGCAAGATCCTCGGGCTTCAGGAAGTCGCGCACCGGGGCGAGGGTCCGCTCCCGGTAGCGGTGGGCAGCCTCCTCAGGATCGATCTCAATGGCATCGAGCCCGGGGACGGCCGGCACAGACACGACGCGGTGCCCCACCTCGACGCCGAACACCTGTCCGACGTTGGACGCAGGGTCGGTGGAAATCAGCAGGACACGCCTGCCCTCATCCGCCAGCCGCGTGGCCAGGGCGCACGCCACACTGGTCTTCCCCACCCCGCCCTTACCGGTGAGGAACAGGTTGCGGGGCAGGTCCGTGAAGAACCTCATGAGCAGCATCCGCCTCCGCCACAGCAGCCGCCCTCACCAGCGGTGGCAGCCGTGAGGCCCAGATCCGGGTGTTCGTCGACGCCGGCGAATCGCGCCAGCTCCGAGCGGTCCGGGTAACGGCCGGTGAGGACGGTGGTGCCGCCCACGACGACCAGCGGTAGGCCGTCAATGCCGGCCACCCGCATGAATTCCTTGGCCGCCTCTTCCTCTGCGAAGGCTGCCGGGTCCGACGCCAGGTTCGCCCTTGTCACCGCACCCCCACGCTCCTTCAGCCAGGCGACGTCCGCAGCGAAGTCCACCAGTGTCTGGTCCACGTCGGTGCCACAGACACCGGTGTTGCAGCACAGCGGCGGTTCAAAGACCTTGATCGCGTTCATCATGAGACTCCTTTGTATTGATGCACATCGATATGATTCTCTGAGCATACAACTCGTCGAGCAGAGACTCGCCCCGCCCCTGAGAAAGTGGAAATGATGCCCGAGACCAAGCCCCACCTCCTGTTCGTGTGCGTCAAGAACGGCGGCAAATCGCAGATGGCAGCCGCCCTCGCCCGCCAGTTCGGCGGTGACGCCGTGGAGGTCACGTCAGCGGGCACGAAGCCCGGATCATCCCTCAACGAGGCGTCCGTCGAAGCACTCGCGGAGGTGGGGGCCTCCATGGAGGGCGAGTCGCCGAAGCAACTCACCGACGACATGCTGAGGGCCGCCACCCACGTCATCCTCGTCGGAACCGAGGCGCAGGTTGAGCCGGTCCCCGGCATGACCGCCCCCGTCGAGGTCTGGGACACAGACGAGCCGAGCCTCCGCGGCATCGAGGGCGAGGAGCGGATGCGGCTGGTCCGCGAGGACATCTTCACCAGGGTGGCCGAACTGGTCCTCGAGGTGACCGGGCAGAACCGTGCAGACCTCGAGCGGTACCGCGGCATCGTCGGCGACCTGGCACGGCACTATGACGGCATCTTCAGCTACGACGAGGTGCGCGCCGCCGTTCGCACGGCCCACGCCGAACTGGCAGCCACCACCAAGGCACCCCAGTTCCTGCCGCTCTTCGTGGAGCGGTTCGCGCACGACAAGCTCCGCGCTGCAGCGAAGGCCAAGGGACAGCCCACCGACGGCAAGCCGGAATTGCTGTTCGTCTGCGTCCAGAACGCGGGACGCTCGCAGATGGCCGCTGCCATGGCAAAGCACTTCTCCGATGGCCGGGTCAACGTGCGCTCGGGAGGATCCAGGCCTGCGGGCAAGCTCAACCCGGACGCCGAGGCAGTCCTGGCCGAGCGTGGAATGGATGCCACCTACCTGTTCTCCAAGCCGCTCACCAACGACGCCGTGGAGGCCTCGGACGTCGTGATCACCATGGGCTGCGGCGACGAGTGCCCGTTCTACCCCGGGAAGCGCTACGAGGACTGGGCGGTCGAGGATCCCAACGGCCGCCCCATCGAGGACGTCCGGCGGATCGCGGACGACCTCGAGACCAGGGTGAAGGCGCTGCTGAGCGACCTCGGCGTGCTCGAGCGTCAGTGACCCGCACCACCCGCAACCGGGTTTGACCCGCAGGGAGGATGACCCCTAAGTTCATATCGATTTTCATCGATACATAGAGGTGGACCATGGTCCTGGCGGCAGCAATCTTCGTGGCGACTCTCGTGCTGGTCATCTGGCAACCCCGCGGACTGGGCATCGGGTGGACAGCGTTGGGAGGAGCCGCCGTCGCGCTGGCCACCGGCGTGGTCCACCTGTCAGACGTTCCGACGGTCTGGGGCATCGTGTGGAACGCCACGCTGACCTTCGTGGCGGTCATCGTCATCTGTTCGATCCTCGACGAAGCAGGCTTCTTCGAATGGTCGGCGCTCCACCTGTCACGGTGGGCCTGCGGCCGCGGCGACGTCCTGTTCAACCTCATCGTGGTGCTGGGCGCGGGCATCGCTGCGCTGTTCGCCAACGACGGTGCGGCCCTGACGCTCACGCCCATCGTGTTCCAACTGATCATCGCGCTGAAATTCAGCCCGCGCGTCGCCTTCGGGCTGGTCATCGCCACCGGGTTCATCGCTGACACCACCAGCCTGCCGCTGGTGGTCTCCAACCTGGTCAACATCGTGATCGCCGACTACTTCCGCATCGGCTTCGCGCGCTACGCCCTGGTCATGGTGCCCGTCGCGCTCGTCTCGCTGGGCGCCAGCCTCGTTGTCCTGCGCCTCTTCTTCCGCAGGTCCATCCCGGGCGCCTACGACGTGTCGGCGCTGCGCCGCCCCGAGGAGGCCATCCGGGACCGCCCCACCTTCCTCGCGGGAGTCGTGGTGCTCGCCGTCCTCCTGCTCGGCTACTTCGCCGCCGATCCCCTCGGGGTGCCCGTGGCTACAGTGGCCAGCACCTGCGCCGTCGTCATCTCGTTGGTCGCGGCCCGGCAGCCCCGCGCGCTGTTCAGCGTGCTCCTGCCGGCTGCCCCGTCGGCCGACACCCACGCGGAGGATGCCGACGAGCTGCTCAGCGTCGGTGCGGGACATGTCGCCACGGACCTCCCCGCCGCGCCGGCCGGCCACGCCTCGCCCACCCCGCCAACTGCGGCCACTTCCGGCGCGCTGCGTCCCATCATCGACGTCTGGACCGTGGTGCGGTCCGCGCCGTGGCAGATCGTCCTGTTCAGCCTGGGCATGTATCTCGTCGTCTACGGCTTGCGCAACGCCGGCCTGACCGATCACCTCGGCCAGCTGCTGGCATGGGTGGCGGGCCATGGGCACACCGCCGCCGCCGTCGGCACGGGCTTCCTCGTGGCGGTCATGTCCTCCGTCATGAACAACATGCCCACCACCCTGATCGCCGCCCTCGGGATCGACGCGGCAGGGGTCACCGGCCTGACCAGGGAACTGATGGCCTACGCAGCCGTCATCGGCGCCGACCTCGGACCCAAGATCACCCCCATCGGCAGCCTGGCGACCCTGCTGTGGTTGTCGGTCCTGGACAAGAAGGGCATGCACATCGGGTGGGGCACGTACTTCAAGGTGGGCGTCGTGCTGACCGTCCCGGTGCTCGCCGTCACGCTGCTGGCGCTGGCGGGGTGGCTCACCGTGCTCAGCCTGTGACGGAAGGCCGCGCCACCGGGGTGCGTCAGGCTTCGGTACGCTTGCCCAATACCCTCCCCCGGACACAGGAGTCACCCATGGGCATTCTCAACAAGCTGTTCGGCCGATCTTCGGCCAACGACGACGCCCCGGTGACGCTGTCCACCTTCGACCCCGATGCGGTCCGCGTGAAGATCGACGAACTGATCGGCTCCCTGGGCGAGCTCGCGGACGCGATGGACACCGAGGACGCGCCCCTGTCCAACCCCGGTTGGCGCGGGCGGCTCCGCGACGTGCGCAACGCGCGTGGCGAACTGCGTCTGCTGTCCCGCAGGTCCCAGTTCACCAAGGACGATCTTTACGAGGTGCTGACCACCGTCCGGCCCCTGTACCGCGGTGAACCGCCGAAGGATTTCGCTCACCTCGCGGGCCTCAATGAGCGAGTGGTCAATGGAATCGAAGCGGTCCACCAGGCCGCCAACTGAGCCGGCAGGCACATAGGCGCTCAGGGCACTGAGCGATCGAGCAGCCGACGCATCGTAGCGCCACCGGGATTGAGCTATGAGCCACCCCGGCCTGACTGTCGCCACCGCCCCCTCCATAGAGTGGGGCCATGGCGACTTTCGCGGACACCGCTGCAATCAATCTCCGCCTCGGCCTGCTGGGACTTCCCCTCGTCGAGGGCAAGGACTCCCAGGAGGCCCTTAACCTGGTCCGGCCCGTGCTGGCGCGTCAGAGGGAAGCCAACCGGCGCCTCGGGCACCGCCTCCCCGCGGTCGACACCCGGATCCAGAACTTCCTCGATGCCTATCTCGAAGGCGTCGACGCCAAACCCCGGCTCCCCCGCCAGACCCTTGTTCTCGACCAGGCGGGCCTCGCGCGCGAGATGAGCCTCCCCGTCGACGGCGACACCTTCGCCTCCGCGCAACTCACGAGCTACCGCCTCGTCAACGGCATCCTCCACAACCCGGCCAACGACCGCCGCACCACCAAGGGCGTGTTCCACATCGCCGAGGGCGGCCTGCCCATCCAGGACGACAAGATCGCCGTGCCCCGCGGCACGTTCGGCAAGCTGTTGGAGCAGGCGTTCAACCCGCCGGCCGACGCAATGATCCTGCCCTACACCTCTGAACAGCCGGAGCAGCCGAAATGCTGGGTTTCGCTGCTCATGCGCCCCATCGTCGTGCCGGAGGTGCCGGGCTACATCCAGCAGAAGTCCATGGAGACCCGGTTCTTCGCCCCGGCCACCCTGATGGCCAACCTCGATTTCGTCGAGGGCATCTTCGGCAACGGCGGCGACCCGTACATCCCGGAGAACGACGCGAGTCTCAACCCCGAGACCTGGACGGGCCACACCGGCGCCGTCATCCTGGCACCGCACCTGACCAGGCTGAAGAAGAAGGACCTCGGGCTACCCCACTGGGACGACGCCACCGAGCGCCAGCGCCGTGACGGCATGTGCTGGAAGGACGAGGACGAGCTCTACAACGGCGGCTCCGCCTTCAAGGCCTGCGCCCGCGACGAGCGTGGCGTCATCGTCACGGTCATCGCCGACAACTACTTCGGCTACTGCAAGAAGGAGGTCAAGGCACAGATCAGCTATGCCGCGAACCTCCTGGGCCTCGTCGAGGAGGAACACTCGGGCGGCGCCATCGCCTTCCCCCGCTACAACCTGGGCCAGACCTTCACCGCCACCTACACGGACGAGTCCTTCAGGATCGCCGACGTGGTGGCCCGCGACCCCGAGCGCTTCACCGTCCAGCCCGAGGGCCACGCCCTCGATGCCGAGCAGCCGCACGTCATCCTCGTGCCGGAACAGGCGAGCTACTCGCTGCGCGATTCGACGGTGAGCTGGCACATCGACGGTGAGACCCGCACGATCCCGCTGCGCGCCGACGTGCAGTACGTCGGCCCGGACGGCTACCTCGTCGAACTCGGTCACATCGCGGCCGACGGCGACCAGTGGACCCTGCTGGGCACCTCGCCCGTCGCCACGAACTGCCACAAGCCGGCCACCGTGTCGGGTGGCGGCAAGTCCGAGATCTCCAAGTCCATCACCGACGCCTTCGTCTTCGGCAACGCCTACGTCAACGACTTCGTCGAGGACATGGCCGCCGTCGCTGCGATCGTCGACCGCGACTTCTCGACGCGGTTCACCGACCCCGCCGCGGACGACCACCGCCCACTGCTGTCCGACGCGCGCAGCGTGGGCTCCGTGATCAAACTCCTGACCCCCAGCCGCGAGTTCACCGACGAATACAACGAGTGGCTGGCCACCATCCCCCACCACATCAAGGAACTCGTGTTCGTGGTCAAGCGCTTCTACCGCCCCGAGTGGGGTGGCGACTGGGCCTCCCACTTCTCGGTGGGTCGCATCAACGGTCGCGCCGGTCACGCCATGCGTCTCGATGGCGACAAGATCACCGTCAACATGCTGCGGGTGGGGTTCGCACCGGACGGCTCGTGGCGGCTCTTCGGGCTGCGCCACGACTTCCACCCCTCGGCCAAGGTGCAGACGGAGGACGACATCAGCGCCTCCATCGTCGTGCCGGGTGAAGCGGCCGGGCGCGAGGACGGGTTGTCGCGCAAGTACACCACCAACTGCGAGTCGCTGCTCTTCCAACGGCCCGACGACGCCATCCACCGCGGCTACGACAAGCAGGCGGAGGCCGACATCGCCGGCGGCGCGTTCATCAGCAACTTCGAGCCCCTGACCCCCGACGACGCCAGCGCCCTGGTGGACAACGCGATCGAGTTCTCGAAGTTCACCAAGCCGATGCAGAAGCTCATCCGCCGCATGGCGAAGGGCAACCAGAAGGCCGGCTTCTTCGTCTCCTCCGCCCATCCCAGGATCATCAACGGGGCCCGCTCCAAGAACCCGCGCTACCTGCAGATCCGCTCCGACGTCTCCCGCCCGAGGGCCACCGCAACCGCCGAAATGGTCACCCGCCTCCACCGGTCGCTGCCGATGGACGCGCCGTTGCGCCTCCCCGTCGACATCGTGGCAGCCGGCCGCCGCAACAACGCGGCCGAAGAGGGCGTGCCGCCGCTGTGCTCGTACGCCCCGCTGCACTACATGGAACTGCCTGAGCTGTTCATGGAGTTCATCTCGTCGATGACCGGCAAGTCGCCGTCCACGACGGGCGCCGGCTCCGAGGGTGCGATGACGAAGGGCCCGTTCAACGCGCTGCCCTCCGCCGTGGACCTCAACGCCGCCTTCCTGTCGTTCGCGCTCACCGGGTACGACGGCTGGCTCTCCAGCGCCGGGGTCATCGGCCCCAACGTGCGCGTCGACCATGACATCTCGTTGCTCGTGCCGGAGGTGTTCTGCCGGATGACGCCCGAGGAACGTGACGCGAAGCACCTCATCGGCGAAGGCGCCCTGGAGCGGGTCGAGGACTTCGAGCACGACGGCGAGACGCTGGAGGCCTCCCGCCTCGGCTACCGCATGACCGCGAAGTTCCAGTCGAAGTACTTCGGCCGCATCTTCATGCACCCGCACGTCGTGTTCTCAGAGCCCATGCTGAAGCCTGAACTGCAGGACATCGACGCCTACGCAGAATCAGTGCGCACCATCGTCAAGACGCACCAGCGGGTGGCCCAGTCGTACATCGACGACGGGACCATCGCCCTGGCGGTGCCGCCGATCCGGGCGCTGTTGGAGATCATGGCCACCGGAAGCTCCGCCGAGGGCCTGACGTTGCACGACGAGGCGTTCCGCGCCATGTTCGACCGCGACAACGTGCTGGCCTCCGACTGGTACTTCGAGCGCCTCCGCTCGAAGACCGCTGCTGACGCCAAGTTGGCCGAGATGGCCACCGGCGCGATGCAGCGGTTCATCAGCGAAGAGGTCAACGCCGACGCCGCCCAGCGGCTCTGCATCAGCGAGAAGATCTCGGCGATGCAGTCCAAGCTGAAGAAGGCGTCGGGCCAGGAGGCCGCCGAAGCCCTCCGCGGCACACTGGGCCGCCAGGTCAACTGGCGGTTCTAGCGCGGCTCAATCCGCGACGAGGCCCTCGACGAGTTCATGCGTGAGCTCGTCGAGGGTCTCGAGCTTTGTGGTCCTCGCCAGGAGTTCGGCGGCCGGCGGGTGGAAGTGGGGCGGCACGGCGACCACGGCCATCCCGGCCGCCAGTGCCGACTTGATGCCGTTGGTCGCATCCTCGACCGCTACGGACCGCGTGGGGTCAACGCCGAGCAGTTCACAGGCCCTGAGGTAGCCGTCGGGGGCCGGCTTGCCGCGCTCGACCTCTTCCGTGGAGACACTCACCCGGACGACATCGGCCAGACCCATCACCTCGACCCCGGTGTCGATCAGCAGCCGGGGCGACGAGCTGGCGATGGCGACCGGGTAGCGCTCAGCCATCCGTCGGACCGCTTCAACTGCTCCGGTGAGCACCGTGATGCCCCTGCGATAAGCGGCCGCCATGCCCTCGATGGTGCGCTGGGCCGCCTCCTCCGGTGCGTACGGCAGCCCCACGACATCGACCAGGTGCCTGGCCCACTCCTGCGTCGACATGCCCATCATCGCCTGGGTCGAGCCGTCCGGCCAGGTCAGCCCGGCGTCGGCGGCGAGCCCGCGACGCACCTGGTCCCAGATCTCCTCGGTGTCCGTGAGCGTGCCGTCCATGTCGAACACGATGGCCTGAGGGCCCATGGGTGTCTCCTAACTCGATGCGGTTCCGCGCCAGCCTAGTTCTTTCGATAGCATGGGCTCTTGTCGGACGGCTGAATTCGGTGAGATCCCGGAACTGTCGCGCAACCGTGATCCCGCTGCTGCGGGGAGTCGGACCTCCGCCCGGCATCACGGTTACCTCCGTCGCGACCAGCGGAACCGCCTCTCGGGCGACGGACCTACACAGAAGAGGTCCAGCAGATGCTCCGACGCACCGCCCTCACCCGCCTTGCCGTTCCCACCGCCGCCGTCCTGACCATCGGTCTCGCCATCCCCGCACTGCACGCCGCGGCCGCCCCCAGCGAGGCCGAGGAATGCGTCCAGGCGGGCAACGTCTGGGTCCATATCGAATACGACGAGACCGTGACCGGCGCCTGCGCCACCGAGTTCGCCAGCGCGCAGGAGGCGCTCCTGAGCACCGGCGTGACCGAGGATGACAGCTGGATCCAGACCGTGGACGGCCGCCTCTCCGAGGGCACCGAGTGGTGGTCCGTCTACTTCATGTCACCCAACGACGACGGCACGTACCCCGGCGAGTGGGAATTCGCGGAGGTCGGCGTCGCCGAACTGGAGATGTATCCCTCGGAGGTGCTGGCCCTGAAGCTCCAGGACGACTACAACTTCATGGACCAGACGCTCGCACCGGCCGTGAACCCGGTCGACGGCGTGGTGCTGACCGATGAGGAGCCCGCCCCCAGCCCGTCGCCCAGCCCCTCGGTGAGCCAGTCCCCCGCCCCGTCCGCCTCGCCGACGGTTTCCGCATCACCGACGGTGTCCGCATCGCCGGTTGCTTCGCCCTCCGCCTCGGTGGAGCTCACCGCCACGGCCACCGCCGTTCCGAGCCGCCCGGGCCTGCCCAAGACCGGTAACTGATGAACGTGCGTCCTGCCGCCCTGCTCGCCTCCCTGTTCCTGGCCGTCGCCGGTAGCTGGGTGGCATCACCGTCCGCCTCGGCGGCCGTCACAGACGGTCACTGCACGACGGATACGGGGGTCACCCTCGTGGTGGACCACCAGGAGCTGGGCGGCGGACGCATCATCAAATGCGTCGAGGACGTGCCCGACGGCACCAGTGGCCTCCGGCTCCTCAAGCTGGCCGGCCTGGCCTCGGAGGGAACCATCCACGACGGGCCCGGCTTCGTGTGCCGGATCGGCGGGCGGCCCTCGGTCAACGAGAGCATCCCTCTGGACGGCAGCCCCGACTACCGGGAACGCTGCATCGACACCCCGCCCAAGACGGCGTTCTGGAGCTACTGGCACGCCCCCAACAACGGCTCCTGGACCTTCTCGCAGCTGGGTGGAGGCAACCGTGAGGTGATCCCCGGCGGCTACGAGGGCTGGTCCTTCTCCCTCAACAACACCGAGAACAGCAACCCGCCGCCGGGCGTCACGCCGTCGCACCCGGTGGTGAAGCCGCAGCCCGGCCCCACCACGAAGGCGCCGGCACCCACCACCCAGGCACCGGTCGCCACCACGACGGCCCCTGCCGCGACGACGGCCGCTCCCACCACGCAGGCCCCCGCGGCCACGCAGGCCCCCGCGGCCACGCAGGCTCCCGCGACGACGCCGGCGGCACCCACCACTGCGGCCCCGGCCAGAACGACCACAAAGCCCCGAACGAGCACCAAACCCCGCGTCGTCAGCACGCCGACGGAGCCGAGCCGGAGCGCGAGCCCCGAGGCCCCGGCCATCACGCCGTCGTCCGCGGAGCCCGAAAGCGCCGAGGCCACGCCGTCCGCGTCGGCCAGCCGCACCGTCGAATCCGGCATGACGGAAACCGCTGCGGCGGGCTCGAGCCCCACCGACGAGCAGATCGCAGCACCGGAAGGTGCCCCGCCGGTGGCCGCCACTGTCGCCGATGACGGCGGTGTGCCGACGGGCACCCTCGTAGGAGCAGGGGCTGTCGCCGCCATCGGGCTGGGTGGTGGCGTCATGTGGTGGCGACGCCGCGGCCTGTGATCAAACGCTACTTCCTTCCCCGACAACTGCACCCGTTCGCCTGGTGGGGGTGGGCGCTCGCGCTCGCCGTGGCCGCGTCGTCGACCTCCAACCCGCTGTTGCTGGCGGGTTTCATGGCAGTGGCCTCCCTGGTGGTCATCGCACGACGCGCGGACTCGCCCTGGGGAAGGGCCTTCAAGCTGTACCTCTACCTGGGCCTGTTCATCGTGGTGCTCCGTGTGGCGTTCCGGATCGTCTTCGGAGGCGGTGACGGCCCCACCGTCCTCTTCACGCTGCCCGAGGTCCCGCTGCCCGTCTGGGTGCGAGGCATCCGCCTGCTCGGGCCGGTCTCCCTGGAAGCGGTGGTGACCGGCTTCTACGACGGAATGCGCCTGGCCACGATCATCGTGTGCGTGGGCGCGGCCAACGCCCTGGCCAACCCGAAGAAGCTCCTCGCCAGCCTGCCCGGCGCGCTGTATGAACTGGGCACCGTCATGGTGGTGGCCGTGTCCGCGCTCCCCCAGCTGGGAGACTCGCTGCAACGCGTGGCTCGCGCCCGAAAACTGCGCCGCGCCCCGGCCGCACGGGGTCGCAGGCAGCGGCTGAAGGTGGTGGAGACCATCATCGTGCCCGTCCTCTCGGACGCCCTTGAGCGCTCCCTGGCGCTGGCCGCTTCCATGGACGTGCGCGGCTACGGGCGCGCCGGCAGCGCCTCCGCCCGGGACAGGGTCGTCTCCTTGGCGCTGGGGCTGGCCGCCATGTCGCTGTTGGCGGTGTGGGCCTACCGCTTCCTCGCCGCCGCCCCGGACCAGTTCGTCTTCCGGGTGCCGGTGATCTCCACGCTGCTCCTCCTCGCCGGCGTCGCCGCCGCGGTGGGCGCCTTGCGGGTCTCAGGCAGAACGGTGAAGCGAAGCCAGTACCGGCCCATCCGATGGGCGCTGGCGGAGACCGTCGCGGTGGCCGCGGGGGTGGGCGCCGCAGCCGTGGTCTACCTCATCGCCGACTCCGACGACGCGGGGGCGCTCTTCCCCAGCATCTATCCCTTCGTCTGGCCGGAACTGACCCTCCCGCTGCTGTTGGCGCTGGGCCTCGCCGCGCTGCCGGCATTCGTCACCCCGCCGCCCACCGCGGCCCAGAGGAGGACCAGGGCATGATCCGTTTCGAGAACATCTCCTTCCACTACGCGAGCAGTGAGACGCTGCGCCTCGGCGCGGTGGACTTCCGGATCGACGAGGGCGAACTCTGCCTCGTGGTGGGGCCCACCGGTAGCGGCAAGTCCACGCTGCTGGGCTGCATCAACAACCTGGTCCCGCGCTTCACCGGCGGCATCCGCACCGGCCGCGTCTTCATCGACGGCGTGGACACCACGCTCCTGCAGCCCCGCGAGCTCGCCACCACCGTCGGCTACGTCGGCCAGGACCCGTTGGCGGGCTTCGTCACGGACACCGTGGAGGAAGAGCTGGCCTATTCGATGGAGCAACTCGGGTTCGCGCCTCCCGAGATGCGACGGCGGGTGGAGGAGACGCTGGACCTGTTGGGCATCGCGGAACTCCGCGACCGGAACCTACGCACGTTGTCGGGCGGCCAACAGCAGCGGGTGGCCATCGGCAGCGTGCTGGCGAGCTCCCCCAAGGTGCTCGTCCTGGATGAGCCGACCTCGGCGCTCGACCCCATCGCGGCTGAGGAGGTGCTGGCGATCATCAGCCGGCTGGTGCGCGACCTCGGCACCACCGTCGTCATCGCCGAACACCGGATGGAGCGCGTCATCGAGTTCGCTGATTCAGTGCTGCTGGTGGGCGATGAGGTGCGCCACGGCGACACCCGCGACATCCTGGCGAAGGCCAGCATCAAGCCGCCGCTCGTCGAGTTGGGCGCCCGCATGAACTGGTCGCCGCTGCCCCTCACCATCCGCGAGGGACGACGGCTTGCCAGCGAGCATCGTCGCGTCTGGGCCGAGGTACCGCCCGTCCTCCCCCTGCCGGCCCCCCGGACGGAGGCGGAACTCACCGCCCGCGACATCATCGTGCGCTACGGCTCGAAGGTGGCGGTGGCCGGCGTCGACCTCACGTTGCACGCGGGCGAGGTCACCGCGCTGATGGGCCGCAACGGGTGCGGCAAGTCCAGCCTCCTGTGGGCCCTGCACGGCGCGGGCAGGCGCGACGGCGGCTCCGTCACCATGGCCGCCCCTGGCCAGGTCTCCGAGGTGCCAGGCATAGCGCTGGTGCCCCAGACCCCATCGGACCTGCTCTACCTCACATCGGTGGCCGCCGAATGTGAGCAGAGCGACCGCAACGCCGGCCTGCCCTCGGGCAGCACCCTGGCGCTGCTGCGCAGGCTGGTGCCGGACATCGAGCCCGACGCGCACCCGCGCGACCTGTCCGAGGGCCAGAAGCTCGCCGTCGTCCTCGCTGTGGAACTGGCAGGCAACCCCCGGGTGGTGCTGCTCGATGAACCCACGCGCGGGCTGGACTACGCAGCCAAGCAGGCGCTCACGGAGATCGTGGCCGGGATGGCCGCCGACGGCCGCGCGGTGCTGATCGCCACCCACGACGTGGAGATGGTGGCCCAGACCTGCGAGCGGGTGGTGGTCATGGCCGAGGGTGAGGTCGTCTCCGACGGCCCAACGCGCGATGTCCTCGCGGGGTCCGCGCTGTTGGCCACCCAGGTGGCGAAGGTGGTCAACCCCGTTCCGCTGCTCACGGTGGAGGAGTTCGTCGATGCGGCCCGCTGACCCCACGTTGGAGATCCCGGCGCCTGTGGTGGGCGTCGCCATCGGCTGGCGCAGTTGGCTGGTCATGGCACTGTCCACCGTGCTGGGCCTGTTCGCCATCGGCTGGCCGCTCCTCATCCCGGCCGTCGGGGTCGCCCCCGAGCATGCCGACGACGCGCCCTTCGTCTTCGCGGCGCTCCTGCCGGTGATCCTGCTGCTCGTGATCGCCCAGGTCACCGAAGGCGGGCTCGACGCCCGCTCCCTGGCGGTGCTCGGAGTGCTCTCGGCCATCAACGCGGCCATCCGCCCTGCCCTGGGCGCGGGTACGGCCGGCATCGAATCGGTCTTCTTCCTGTTGATCCTCGCCGGCAGGGCCTTCGGCCCCGGCTTCGGCTACCTGTTGGGGTTCACGTCGCTCTTCGCGTCCGCGCTGCTGACGGCAGGCGTGGGTCCGTGGCTGCCCTTCCAGATGCTGTGCGCGGGCTGGGTGGGTCTGACGGCCGGCCTGCTACCCAAGCGCGTCAAGGGTGGCTGGGAGATCGCGATGTTGATCGCTCTGGGCATCCTGTCCGCCTACCTCTACGGGGCGCTGATGAACATGTGGTTCTGGCCGTTCATCACGGGTATCAATCTCGACGGCACCGGTGGGAGCCTCGACTACGTGCCCGGCGCCCCCATCCTCGAGAACCTGACCCGCTTCGGCTGGTTCACCCTCCTCACCTCGACGGCGGGCTGGGACACGGGCCGGGCCATCACCACCACCATCGCCCTGCTGATCGTGGGCCGCCCCGTGCTCACGGTGTTGCGCCGGGCCTCGGGGATGGCCAGGGTCCACACCGGTTGATAGGGTCAGGACCGTCGAGCGGAGAACGCCGGTGTGAATCCGGGACTGACGCGCAACCGTAACTCCAGTGGAGAAGTCGGACCGAAGCTCGTGCATGGATCACCCGCACACCGTGTGCGGGTCTTACGCGAAAGGATCCTCAGTGCGTATGCGCACCCGCCTGATGGCGCTCCCCCTGATTGTCGGCCTCACCTTGGGCCTCGGCTCCCTTGCCTCCGCTGACACCACCAGCGATGCCCGCGAGGCCATGACCTGGTTGGCTGCCCAGACCAACCCCAATGGCACATTGTCTTCCTACGAGGACTATCCGGACATGGGCTTGACTCTTGATGCCGCGCTGGGCGCCGTTGCAGTGGGCGCGCCACAGGCAACAATCGATCGCTGGCTGGCTGGTGTCCAGAATGCGTCCGGCCCGAGTTTCAAGGACCTGACAACGGGTAGCAGTCCCGACAACGGCATGATCGGGAAGGCTCTTGTCACCCTCGCAGCGGCTGGAAGATCGACCACCTCGTTCGGTGGGATCAACCCAACAAAACTCGCAAAAGGCTCTCTGACTGACAAAACCATGCCTGGGCACGCGGCTGGTACAAACGCTTTCGGCCAGGCCTACATCATGATTGGGCTTGCTCGAACCAGTGTCCTTCCGCCGAACACGGTCTCGTTTCTCGCCGGTCAGCAATGCTCCAGCGGCGCATTTCCAATGTTTTTCGACGCCGATCCCGCTAAACACTGTGATGTGGCCAAGAAATCACACGATCCTGATGGAACGGCCATGCTCGTGATGGCGCTGCGGGCCGCTGACGCGGCTGGTGTGACCGCTGCCAAGGCCCCGCTTGCCAAGGCAGTGGCCTGGCTGAAGGCTCGGCAGCAAACAGATGGCTCGTACACAGGCGCACTACCTTTCACGCCGAGCCCGAACTCAAACTCCTCAGGTCTCGTGGCCGCAGCCCTGTCCGGTCTCGAGCCAACGGTCGTTTCGAAAATCGGCAGTTGGGTCAAGACGCTGCAGTTGAACGGACCCGAAAACACCGGGGCAATCGCCTACAACAAGGAGGCGCATGACCGAATTGTTGACGGCAGGATCTCCAGCATCGCGCGTGGCCAATGGCTCCGCGCAACGGCCCAGGCGGTCTTCGCCCTGGCACCGGTGGATCTCCTGCACGTGGGTGCTTCCCGACACATACGCACGGCGCCCTACACCCTCGCAGGGCAGCACTCTGTCAATGGGCGACAGTGGAAAACACAGTGCGAGCCATATTCTCGGACTGAGCGCTGCCGCACGGAGATTCTCGCCACGGTTGTTCGAATTGAGAACGGCCTTTTCGTGCGCAAGACTGACTGGGCTTTCAACAACCTCACCTACCTCCCCTACATGACGGAGGCGGCGTGGCAGGGCAACCCCCTCGCCGCGGACGACATGGACGGTTTCACCTCCGGTGGCCGCGAGTGGCGCACTGAATGCCACACCGCCCAGACCGGCACCGGCGCGTGCCGCTCCTACACCCTGACGACGGTGTACGGCGCCACGGCGAAGGCTGGCGGCGGCTACACGTTCAGCCAGTCCAACCAGTGGGTGTTCAACAACATCGTGATGTTCGGCAGCCCTGAGAAGCGCTGACGCGATCAACTGGACGAGGCCCCGGGTCTGCGGCTCTGCCGCAGCCCCGGGGCCTTGCCCATTCAGCGCCTCGCGGGCAGGGAGAAGAGCCCGCCCTGCTCGTCGAGCCATCCGGATTCCACGAGTTCGGCTGCGTTGGCCAGCGCATCCATCATCGCCTGGCCAGTACGGGCGGACAGTTGGGCGGCGCTCACGTGCTCCTTCGAGCCAACCGCCTCCCGGATCTCCATGAGCGGGAGCGGCAACTGGTCGATGGGCCGGCTCGCTCCACGGCCCGTGGGCTCGGCCACGGCGCCCAACGGGGACAGCACCGCTTGGACGTCCTCTGCACACGTGACGAGGATGGCCTCGCCGTCGCGGATGAGCTTGTGCGGCGTGGACGACAGGGACGACGTGATGGGGCCCGGCACCGCGAGCACCGGGCGGCCCAGCGAGTTGCCCCACGAGGCAGTGTTCTTGGCGCCGGACCGCGCGGCAGCCTCCACCACGATCACCGCGTCAGCCAGCGCCGCGATGATTCGGTTGCGTGCCAGGAAGGCATAGCGGGTGGGGCGGTAACCCGGCGGCAGCTCCGACACCAGCCCGCCTGACTCGATGATCCGATCGGCCAGGCGGCTGTTGGCCGCCGGGTACGGCTCGTCCACACCGCTGGCCAGCACCGCCACCGTGGTGCCACGCACCCCCAGCGCACCCCGGTGGGCGGCAGCGTCCACCCCGAAGGCGAGCCCGCTGATGACGGGACGATCCTGCATCGCCAGGTCTGCCGCCAGCGTCACGGCTGCGTGTTCGCCGTAGGTGGTGCAGGCCCGGGAACCGACAATGGCCACTCCTCCGCCCAGCCCGGTCAGCGGCCGTCCCCTGATCCACAGCCCGATGGGTTCCCCGGTCTGCTTGGCGACCTCCGCCGTTGCCAGGCCGGCCAGGGCGGACGGCCATTCGTCATCTCCCGGGATGATGAACCTGGACCCGCAGCGCTCTGTACTTCGCTGCAGCCCGGGCAGATCGATCGCCTGCGCCCGCCTTCCCCACGACGTATCCGGCTGGGAGAGAAACCCGCGCCAGAGTTCCTCGGCCCCGAACCGGGCGAGCGCCTTCACCACGTTGGGCTGCCCCAGAGGCGTGAGGGCGCACAGCGCCATCCGGGCCTCTACCTCCGTGACCATCACGCCGCCCTCTCCTGGTCGCCTTGGCGAAGGTGCAGCGCGACGCGCAGCTCCCTGTCCGAGATCCCGCTGCCGCCGGCCAGGTCCGCCAGGGTCCAGGCCAGCTTCAGCACCTTGTCCACGCCGCGTGCGCTGATGGCGCCGCGCTGCAATGCGCTGTTCAGCAGCCCCAGATCCAGCGGCAGCGGCAGCTTCTTGCGGAGGTAAGGCCCCGCCACTTCGCCGTTGGTGGTCCAGGGGGTACGGCGCAGCCGGTGGCGCTGGCGCTCGCGGGCCTCGAGCACGCGCTGCAGCACGACGGCGCTGGCCTCCGGCGCCGCGACATCTGAATCGAGCAGCACGCGGTTGATGCCCGCCATCTGGTGCCGGATGTCGATGCGGTCGAGGATGGGCCCGCTGAGCCGCTCCTGATATCTGCGCACCTTGACCGACTCGCAGGTGCAGTCCATCCCCGCTACCCCGAACCGTCCGCAGGGGCACGGGTTGGCCGCGAGGACCAGCTGAAAACGGGCTGGAAAGCGGGTGGACATGCGGGCACGGCTGACGTTGATCCAGCCGTTCTCCAGCGGGGTGCGCAGCGCATCCAACTTGCCGCCGAAATCCGGGCACTCGTCCAGGAAGAGCACGCCTCTGTGGGCCAGCGAGATGGCGCCCGGCTTCAGCTCCCCCGAGCCGCCGCCCACGAGCGCCACCTGTGTGGTGGAGTGGTGCGGGTCCGCGAAGGGCGGGCGGGTGATCAGCCCCGAGAGTTCGTGCCCCGCCAGCGAATGGAGCGCCGACACCTCCACCGATTCGTCGGGGTCCAGTTCCGGCAGGATGGAGGGCAGCCGCGACGCCAGCATGGTCTTGCCGACGCCTGGCGCCCCCGTGAGGAACAGGTGGTGCCGGCCCGCAGCCGCCACCTCGAGGGCGAACTTGCCGTCCTCATGCCCCACGACATCCGCGAGATCAGGGACGAAGACGGAGCTGGGTCCGGCCATGGGCTCTGACGGAGGGGCGGCCTCAGAAGGGTTGTCGACAGTGAGCCCGTTGACCAGCCTCACCACCTCGTCGAGGCGGCCCGCTCCGTCCACCGTGATGCCCGGCACCAGGGCAGCCTCCTCCTGCTGGCCGTAAGGGACGATGGCACGCTCGAAGCCAGCTTTCACTGCGGCCAACATGGCGGGCAGGATGCCCCGCACCCTCCGCACCCGCCCGTCGAGCGCCAACTCGCCGATCAGGACCGTACGCGCGGCCCGGCCGGGGCTGATGTAGCCCTGCGTGGCGAGCGCCGCCACGGCGATGGCCAGGTCATAGTGCGTACCCGCCTTGGGGAGGCCCGCCGGCGACAGGTTGATGGTGACCAGTTGCTCCGGCCACTTGAATTCGCACGCCCGCACGGCCGCCTTGACCCGCTCCTTGGCCTCGTTGAGGGCCTTGTCCGCCAGCCCTACGATCTGGGTGCGGGGCAGGCCGCCGCCCTCCGCCGCCTCCACCTCCACGGGATGCCCGTCGATGCCCTGCAGCGCCACTGACCACGACGACAGGCTCACCGCTCCTCGATCCCGCGGGCGTGCACCAGTTCGGAGCCGCCGTTCCGGGGCCACAGGATGCCGATGGCGTCCACCCTGAGCCGTGGCAGCCCCAGCTTGGACTGCCGGGCGTAGATGCCGGCCAGTTGCCGGAGCCGGCGTGCCTTCGCGTACGTGATCGTCTCCAGTGGCGAGCCGAACCCCAGGCCGGCCCGCGTCTTCACTTCGACGACCACCAGGGCCTGCGCGTCGGGGTCTATCGCAATGATGTCGGCCTCGCCCTCCGTGCAGCGCCAGTTGCGCTCAAGGATCTGCCAGCCGCATTCCAGCAGGTAGTCCGTTGCTCGTTGTTCTCCCAGACGCCCGAATGTCTGTTTGTGGTTCATGGGTCATCACCTCGGACCCATTTATGGTCAGAGGAGGTGGGCGATCACCGTTATCCACAGATTCCGGGGAACCGGGTGCAGCAGGAGGGGCTCAGTTCTCGTTGTCGGGCACCTGGAGATCCGAGTGCGCGATCTCCTCGATGGACACGTCACGGAACGTCAGCACCTTCGCCGACTTCACGAAGCGGGCCGGGCGGTACATGTCCCACACCCACGCGTCGCCCATGGAGACCTCGTAGTAGACGTCTCCGCCTTCGGTGCGCACCTTGAGATCCACCGCGTTGCACAGATAGAACCGCCGCTCCGTCTCCACCGCGTAGGTGAAGATGGACACGACGTCCTTGTACTCGCGGTACAGGTCAAGCTCGAGCTTGCTCTCGTACTGTTCAAGATCCTCGGCACTCATGGTTGCTCAACTCTAGCCTGATTCGGCCGCGGTAACATCTGCCCGCCTGGCACTGAGCCGGACGTTCTCGAAGCACCAGCGGTGGATGGGTGACGGCCCGTGCTCGTGCAGGGCGCCCTGGTGCAGCTTGGTGTTGTAGCCCTTGTGGATGGCGAAGCCATAGCTGGGGTAGGTTGCGTCGTATTCGGTCATGATGCGGTCTCTGGTGACCTTCGCGACGATGGACGCGGCGGAGACGCAGGCGGCCACCTTGTCGCCCTTCCACATCGCCAACCCCGGCACACCGAGGCCGTCCACGGGGAAGCCGTCGGTCAGCACGAACCCGGCCGCCACCTCCAGGCGCCCCACCGCTCGGCGAAGGCCGTGCAGGTCTGCCTGGTGCATGCCCAGCTCATCGCACTCCGCCGGCTCCACCAGCGACCACGCGACGGCGACCGCACGCTTGACGATCTCGTCGTAGAGCCGCTCACGGGCTGCGGCGGTGAGGACCTTGGAGTCGTCGAGGCCCTTGATGGGCCTGTCCGGGTTGAGGATGACCGCGGCCGCGACGAGGGGGCCGGCAGATGCCCCGCGCCCGGCCTCGTCGGCACCCGCGACGGGACCCAACCCGGCGCGTACCAACGCTCTTTCATACCCGTAGGGGCCCCGACCCGGCCGAATCATCAGCAGCCAGGCTCCACCCGGATGAGGTCCGGCTTCTCCGGCGCGGGGTCCGCAGGCGCCGGCACGCTCGCATAGGTCTCCGGCACGGTGAAGGTGGAAAGCCTCTGCAGCGGTGCGACGATGGCCACTGATGAACCCACCACCTTGCTGACCGGCACGAAGGCGCGCTCCCCCGGCACCTGCGACACGTCGCCCAGCCGGCAGCGGGAGTCGTTCGAGGCGTTGCGGTGGTCTCCCATCACGAAGATGCGGTCCTTCGGCACGATGATGTCGAACGGGACGGTGAACGGAGCCACCTGGACGCCGTTGGCGGCGTACAGGTACGCCGACTCCTCCAGCTGGTGGCCGTTGACCTCCAGGAAGCCGTCGTCCGTGGTGCGGACGTGGTCTCCCGGCATGCCGATGACGCGCTTGATGAGGTGCTCGGTGCCTGAGTTGGGCAGCACACCGATGAACTCGAGCGACTTCTTGACCGGGTTGTCCGTGGGGGTGCTGGGCGGCAACCAGTTGCCCGGATCCTCGAACACGACGACGTCCCCCCGCTGGAACCCGCCGAACTTGGCCACCAGCACCCGGTCATTGACCTGGAGCGTGTTCTCCATGGATCCCGATGGGATGACGAACATCTGCCCGACGAACGTGCGCAGGAGCGTGGCGATGACGACCGCCCCGACGATGATCAGGATGCCCTCCCCCAACCAGCCGAGCAGGCGACGGCCGAAGCCCGGCGGGGCGGGCTCGACATGCTCTGCCTGCGTCTGGGATGCCCCGACTGCGAACGGTTCGGTGGGCTCGGTGGTGGATGCCACGAATTCAGTCCTTAGAGGTCAGGCGGGGTCGCTCATCTGAGCATACCGCCGCCCACAGACGTGGATAACGCAGAACCGCCGGGCACAGGCCCGGCGGTTCATGCAGCTCTCAGGAGCAGGTGATCAACGCTTCTCGCGGATCTTGGCGGCCTTGCCGCGCAGGCCGCGGAGGTAGTACAGCTTGGCGCGACGAACGTCACCGCGACGCTCGACCTCGATCTTCTCGATGATGGGAGAGTGCAGCGGGAACGTACGCTCCACGCCCACACCGAAGCTCACCTTGCGGACGGTGAACGCCTCCTGCACACCACCGGCGTTGCGGGCGATGACGACACCTGCGAACACCTGGATACGGGAGCGGCTGCCTTCAACGACGCGCACGTGCACCTTGACGGAGTCACCGGCGCGGAACTGCGGCATGTCATCGCGCAGCGACGCCTTGTTGACCTCTTGGATGAGGGGGTTGGTCATGTTCAAACCTTTCCGTCAGCGCCACAGGTCACCGCGGTGTTGTCTGGCCCGGCAAACGCTCAGACGATCCCCCCGTGGCAGGAGCTGGCATTGCTGGGGTTGCCCAGGTGAGGGCAACGGCTACTCATTATGGCACCTTGGGCGCACCGTCGGAAATCAGGGTCCCACACAACGAGAGAGGGGCGGCGCCGAAGCGCCGCCCCTCCCTGTGTGGCAGATGACTACTTGCCGTCGCTCATGAACATCGCCTTGATGAGGTCGCGGTTCAACTGTGAGATCGACTCCAGCGGGATGCCCTTCGGGCAGACAGCGGCGCACTCACCGATGTTGGTGCAGTTGCCGAAGCCCTCTTCATCGTGCTGCGCCACCATCGACTTCACACGGCGGTACCGCTCAGGCTGACCCTGGGGCAGCATCGCCAGGTGCGTGATCTTCGACGAGGTGAAGAGCATGGCGGAGCTGTTCGGGCAGGCCGCCACGCAAGCGCCGCAACCGATGCAGGTGGCGTTGTCGAAGGCCAGATCGGCTTCGCGCTTCGGTGCCGGGGTTGCGTGGGCGTCCGGCGCCGAACCGGTGTTCGACGAGATGAAGCCGCCGGCGGCGATGATGCGGTCGAAGGCGGTGCGATCGACGGCGAGGTCCTTGATCACAGGGAAGGCCCCGGCACGCCAAGGCTCGATGTCGATCGTCGCGCCGTCCTCGAAGGAACGCATGTGCAGCTGGCAGGTGGTGGTGCGGAACTCGCTACCGCCGTGCGCGATGCCGTTGATGACGACGCCACACATGCCGCAGATACCCTCGCGGCAGTCGTGGTCAAAGGCCACCGGCTCTTCGTTGCGCTGCGTGAGCTGCTCGTTGAGAAGGTCAAGCATCTCCAGGAACGACATGTCCTCGGACACGCCGTCGAGGTCGTACTCGACCATCTTGCCGGCCGCCTGCGGACCGGCCTGGCGCCAGATACGTAGCTTGAGTTTCACTTGTAACTCCGTTGCTTCAGTTCGATTGCCTTGTAGATGAGAGGCTCGCGGTGCAGCACGGGCTTGCCGCCCTCGCCACCCCACTCCCAGGCGCCGACATACAGGTACTCGGCGTCGTTGCGCATGGCCTCGCCGTCCTCCGTCTGCGACTCGGCGCGGAAGTGACCGCCACACGATTCGCGACGGTGCAGGGCGTCGACGCACATCAGTTCGCCGAGTTCCATGAAGTCGGCCACGCGGCCGGCGCGCTCGAGGGCCTGGTTGAAGTCCTCGTTGACGCCCGTCACGCGGACGTTGGTCCAGAATTCCTCACGCAGCGCACGGATGAGGCCGATGGCCTTCGTGAGGCCCTCCTCGGTGCGCTCCATGCCGCAGTACTCCCACATGATGTGGCCGAGTTCCTTGTGGAAGGAGTCGACCGAGCGGGTGCCCTGGATGCTGAGCAGCTTCTCGATCCGGCCGCGGGCGGATCCGACGGCCTCGATGACCGCCGGGTGATCCAGTTCGACCTTCTCGAACGGGGCATCAGCCAGGTAGTCGTTGATGGTGTTCGGCAGCACGAAGTAGCCGTCGGCCAGGCCCTGCATGAGGGCCGAAGCACCCAGGCGGTTCGCCCCGTGGTCGGAGAAGTTCGCCTCGCCTGTCACGTACAGGCCGGTGATCGACGACTGGAGGTCGTAGTCCACCCACAGGCCGCCCATGGTGTAGTGCACGGCCGGGTAGATGCGCATCGGGGTCTCGTACGGGTTTTCGCCGGTGATCTGGGCGTACATGTCGAAGAGGTTGCCGTACTTGGTTTCGACGGCCTTCTGACCCAGGCGGTTGATGGCGTCCGAGAAATCGAGGTAGACACCGCGACGCATGTGCCGTTCGTTGCCCTCGGAGTCGCGCTCGGCGACGGCGGGGCCGACGCCGCGGCCCTCGTCGCACATGTTCTTCGCCTGACGCGACGCGATGTCACGAGGCACCAGGTTGCCGAACGCCGGGTAGATGCGCTCCAGGTAGTAGTCGCGATCCTCTTCGGCGATCTCACGGGGATCCTTGCCACAGTCTTCGGCGCGCTTGGGCACCCAGATGCGGCCGTCGTTGCGCAGCGACTCGGACATGAGCGTGAGCTTCGACTGGGTCTCACCGTGCACCGGGATGCAGGTGGGGTGGATCTGCGTGTAGCAGGGGTTGCCGAAGTAGGCACCCTTGCGGTGCGCGCGCCACGTCGCCGTGACATTGCAGCCCATCGCGTTGGTGGACAGGAAGAAGACGTTGCCGTAGCCACCGGTGCCCAAAACGACGGCGTCTGCGGTGAAGGCCTCGATCTTGCCGTTGATCATGTTGCGGGTCACGATGCCGCGCGCCCGGCCGTCGACGACGATCAGTTCGATCATCTCGTGACGGGCGTACATCTTGACCGTGCCCGCGGCGATCTGGCGCTCCAACTGCTGGTAGACGCCGATCAGGAGCTGCTGACCCGTCTGGCCACGCGCGTAGAACGTGCGCTGCACCTGCACGCCGCCGAAGGAGCGGGTGTCGAGCAGGCCGCCGTACTCGCGGGCGAAGGGCACGCCCTGGGCGACGCACTGGTCGATGATGTTGGCCGACACCTCGGCGAGACGGTGGACGTTGGTCTCGCGGGCGCGGTAGTCGCCGCCCTTGACCGTGTCGTAGAACAGGCGGTGCGTCGAGTCGTTGTCATTGCGGTAGTTCTTCGCCGCGTTGATGCCGCCCTGGGCGGCGATCGAGTGGGCCCGACGCGGGCTGTCCTGATAGCAGAAGTTCAGCACGTTGTAGCCGGCCTCACCGAGCGTCGCGGCGGCGGCGCCACCGGCGAGGCCGGTGCCGACGATGATGACGCTGAGCTTGCGGCGGTTGGCGGGGTTGACCAGGCGGGCCTGGAACTGGCGGGTCTTCCAGACCTCGTCGATGGAGACGCCCTGCGGCGCCTTCGTGTCGGAGATGTCCTGGCCGACGGTCCAGAAGTCCGTGGCCGCAGGCGTGGTGACGGCGGGCGCGGTCTCCACAGGAGCGGTTGCAGTGGTCTCGGTCACGAGATGACTCCCATCAGAACGGCGATCGGCATGACCATGAAGCCGATGAACAGGACAGCGGCGACGATGACGGACAGGATGTTCAGCCACTGGCGCGACTTGGCACTGGGGTTGCCGCCGAGGGTCGCGAAGGCGCTCCAGAAGCCGTGCCGGATATGCATGACGATGAGGACCATGCAGATGCCGTAGATGACGACCATCCACCACAGGCTGAAGCTGGCCAGCACCATCTCGTGGGGGTGTTCGCCGCTGCCACCGGCGCCGAGGGAGCCGGGGACGATCGTGAACTGGAGGAGGTGGAAGATCAGGAAGGCCGCGATGATGATGCCGCCCCAGCGCATGGTGCGCGACGAGTAGGTCTGGACCTTCTTCTTCGAGGTCACGTACTTGTCGCCACGCTGCGCGAGGGTCTTGGCGGACAGCGTAGCCGCCGACCAGATGTGCAGTACGACCGAAAGCACCAGGGCGAAGCGGAACACCCAGATGAAGGTACCGGCGGGCATGATCGGGTACAGGATGCCGCCATCGGGCGTCTTGCCCTTGAGCCATTCTGCGTAGTAGTCGAAGGCATGGAAGTTGTCCGCCGTGTAGAACATCTTCAGGTTGCCGTACATGTGCACTAGGAGGAAGGCGATCATGATGAGACCGGTCACCGCCATGATGACCTTCTTCACGACCGTGCTTCGCCTCGCACGTTGATGAATGGTGAGATTTGTTGCCACGGCGACACTCTAGCCAACGCGAATCACCTTGTGGGCCAAGGGGTCAGGTTAACCGACAGCCCGTCCTCATGCACTATTTACGTGCGTTTCAGCTCGCCAAATTCGCTGGAGGGGACCAGGTGGTTGTCAGCCCTCGTGGAGGAGGTCCGGGCGCCGTTCCCGGGTCCGTTCGGTGGCCTGTTCGAGGCGCCATTTCGCGATGTTCGCATGGTGTCCACTGAACAGGATCTCCGGCACTTCGCGGCCGCGCCAGAGCGGGGGCTTGGTGTAATTCGGGTACTCGAGCAACTGGTGCTCGGCAGAGTGGGATTCCTCGACGAGGGACTCGGGGTTACCCACGACGCCCGGCAGAAGGCGCACCACGGCCTCAGTGACGGCGAGCGCGGCCACCTCTCCCCCGTTGAGCACGTAGTCGCCCAGGCTCACCTCGATGACCTCGTAGTGCTCTGTGCAGTGGTCGATGACGCGCTGGTCGATCCCTTCGTAACGGCCGCAGGCGAACACCAGCCGCTCCTTGGCTGTGAGTTCGTAGGCCAGCGCCTGGGTGAACGGCCTGCCTGTCGGGGTGGTGACGATGACGGTCATGGGCCGGGGATCTGATTCCTCCAGCGCGTCGAACGCCTCGCCCCAGGGCTCCGGCTTCATCACCATGCCGGCGCCGCCGCCGTACGGCGTGTCATCGACGGTGTGGTGCCGGTCATGGGTCCAGGTGCGCAAGTCGTGCACGGCGACGTCAATGATGCCGCTCTCGATGGCCTTGCCCACCAGCGAGAGCTGGAGCGGTGCGAAGTAGTCCGGGAAGATCGTGACGTAGTCGAGCCTCATTCGATGTCCTCCAACAGCCCCGGCACATCGGCCAGTTGGACGTAGCCCGCCTCCACCTCGACGGTGGGCACCAGCGCCTCGACGAACGGGACCAGCCGCTCTTCGCCGTCGACGTCCAGCTGCAGCACGTCCTGCGCCGGGAGGTGCAGCACCTCCGTCACGGTGCCGCGTTCCGCGCCCGTGTGATCACGCACGACGAGGCCGACCAGGTGCCGGTCGAAGAACTCCTCGGGTTCGCTGGGCAGCTCGGACTCTGCCACCCGGTCGTAGAGCAGCTCTCCGGTGAGCTTCTCGACGGCCGTGCGGTCCGGGGTGTCCGCGAAGCTGACCAGCAGCCTGCCGCGGTTCCAGCGGACGGATGCGAGCTTCACCGGGCGGCGCTTGTCCCCCATCTGCAGCGTGCCGCCGGCGATGAACCGGCGCGCCGGCTCGTCCGTGCGCACGTCGATGAACACCTCGCCCCGGAGGCCGTGGGCGCGGCCGACGCGGCCGACGATGACTTCAATCTCGCTCATGTCTTCATGTCCTAGATAGGCGATGCCCCGGGACTTTCGTCAAGTCCCGGGGCATTGCTCGGCTTGTGAGGCTGCTGTCAGCGGCGGCTGGGCCGGTCCACATCGACGAAGTCGACACGGACGCTCTCTTTGCCCGCCAGCGCACCGACCACGGTGCGCAGGGCCTGGGCGGTGCGGCCCTGACGGCCGATCACCTTGCCCACGTCGTCGGGGTGCACACGCACCTCGAGCAGACGACCACGGCGCAGATCCTTGTCCTTGACAGTCACGTCGTCAGGATTCGACACGATTCCCGCGACGAGGTGCTCCAGGGCTTCAGCAAGCATGCTCAGGCCTCTTCGGCGGGAGCCTCGGCATCTTCGGCCGGGGTGGCCTCTGCGGCCGGGGCCTCAGCGGCGGCGGCTTCTGCAGCAGCCTTCTTGGCGGCGTCCTCGTCGGCCTTCTTCTTGGCCTTCGAGATGGCCGGCGCGGAAGCGTCGGCATCCTCGGCGAGGGCGGCTGCGAACGCGGCGTCGCGGTCGCGCGGCTCACGCTGCGGCAGGACGCCGGACGGCGAGGTGTCGCCGGAGAACTGCTGCCAGTCACCGGTGCGCTTCAGGATGGCCACCACGGCCTCCGTGGGCTGCGCACCGACGCCGAGCCAGTACTGCACGCGCTCGGAATCAACGCGGATGAGGCTGGGCTCGTTCTTGGGGTGGTACAGACCGATCTCTTCGATGGCCTGACCGTCGCGCTTGGCGCGCTCGTCGATCACGATGATGCGGTAGTGGGGCGAGCGAATCTTGCCGAGACGCTTCAGACGAATCTTGGTAGCCACGTGTGTGGGGTCTCCTGTTGTATCTGCCTCAGGGAGGCTGTGTCGAAAGGTGCCGCGCGACGTGTGGGGCACGTCGCACGTAAACCAAAGGGTCCTGCCGGGCGCGTGAGAGGGCACGCCTCGACGAGGTGCATCCGCCATTCTGCCAGAAATGATGCCTCTGGCCCAAACACCGCTTCCCGGTGCCCGTGGCCACATTCCCTGCGACGGCGGTCAGTAGCCCGAGAACTCCTCGGTGCGGATGTTGTCTTCGTCAGCGCCGGCTTCCAGAAGCAGGCCGCGCATGGCCTTGACCATACCCGCCGGACCCGACAGATAGTAGATGGGGGCGGCGACGTCTGCGACGTGGCGGCGCACCATCGCGCCGTCGATCCGGCCCACCTCCCCCGGCCAGTCCTCAGTCGGGGTGGAGAGGGCCTGGACGTAGGTGAAGTTGGGGTTCTCGGCCGCGAACCGTTCGAAGTCGGCGACGAACGGCGCCCCGCTGGCGTCCTCGTTCGCGTGGATGAGCAGCAGCTGGTGCCCGGTCCGGTCGTGGGTCGCCTGCGAGATGATGCTGCGCACGGGCGTCACGCCGATGCCGCCGATGAGGAAGACGGCCGGCGTCGACTCCTTCTTGTGCAGCCTGAAGTCACCCCAGGGCCCGTCGAACTTCACTTCGGTGCCGACGGGATATCCCCCCTGAGCACCCGTTTGAAGGCACTGTCCCGGAGCCTCGTGGCGAGGACCAGCTCGCCCTCATGCGGCGCCTGCACCAGCGAGAAGATGCGGGAGTTTCCCTCCTCGTCGGTTTCCGGAGGATCCAGGAGAGTGAATTCGCCGTATTGACCCGCGCGGAATTCAAAATCCGCGGGCTTCTCGAAATGGAAGGCCATGGTGCCCTCGGCAACCAGTTCCTTGCTCACCAACCTCAACTTTTCGACCATGAAAAGCCTCCGATCTTTGGCACATAGTAGGCCGGGATAAGAGGGTTGAACAGGGGCGCATGTCCCAGGACGGAGCACCGCCGGGAGTGGGGCTTGCCCACTCCCGGCGGTTCTCGTCGAGGATCAACCGGTCAGGGTCAGCGCCAGGACGGGTCTCCGAAGAGGACCATGTTGTTGAACACCCACCTGTTGGTCTGGCTGAAGGTATAGCCACCGCCAGCCTTCGCCGCGGCCGCGTACACCGTCGTCATCGTGTAGCTACGGCACGCGCCGCGACCGGTCGCGGCGGTGTCACATTCGGTGCGCCACTGCCGTCCGGCTGACGAGAACACCCCGCCCGTGGTGGCGGAAACGTCACCGAGCGGGTTGCCCCGCCACGACTCGCGCGTCATGTACGGGAGGTAGGTGAGGTTGTTGAACGCCCACCCGGACTTCCGCACGAACTGGCCGTCCTCGATGACCACGATGGTCGCCCAGATGTCGGTGCGGCAGCGCTCCGTCTGCGAGTACGCCTCGCAGGTGGTCATCCACTCCCGGTTGTTGACCGTGTGCTTACCTGGTGCCGTGTACGGGGCGGTGCGCTCGTACTTCGGCGGCCTGGGCGGCGTCGTCGGCTTGGCGGACGGCGACGTCGAGGGCTTCGGCGACGTCGAGGGTTCGGGCGACGTTGACGCCGACGGAGTCGGGGATACCGACGGCGACCCCGACGGGGACGGTGAAGGCGAGGCCGACGGTGTCGGCGACGGCGAGGGTGATGGCGAGGCCGACGGCGACGGCGACGGCGAGGCCGACGGCGACGGCGAGGCCGACGGCGACGGTGACGGCGACGGTGACGGCGACGGCTTCGGCGACACTGTCAGGGTGAAGATCCGCGTGGACACATTGCCCGATGCGTCGGTCACCGTGACCGTGAGGGCCGAGGTGCCCACCGTCGTCACCGTGCCCGTGATCAGGCCCGTGGCGCTGATCGACAGTTCACCGTTGCCGGAGAGCGCGTACGTCATGGCCTGACGATCCGCAGCGGCGACCTGGATGGACACCACCGAGCCGGCCTGCACAGAGCGGTCGGTGATCACCGCGATGGCGGGCCCGGTGGTGTCCGACACCGCGATCGTGAACGTCTCCGTGTCGGTCCCCGCCGCATTGCTCGCCGTGACGGTCACGGTGACCGGGGCGGCCGTGACGGCCGTCGGGGTGCCGGCGATGTCGGCCGTCGACGCGTTGAATGTCACGCCGACGGGCAGGCCCGTCACCTCGAGGGTGATCGGCGCCGTCCCCGTGGTGGACACGGTCACGGGGAGGATCGACAACCCCAGCTCGATGCTCTGGTCGGCGATCACCCCGATCAACGGCGCGGTCTCCGTAGCGGTCACGGCCACCTCCGCGGTGGCGAACGTGGTGCCGTCGGTGGCGGTCACGGTGGCCGTCCCTCCCGGCTGGTCCGCGGCGACCGACAGCGTGACGGCGATGGTGCCGTCAGCTGCGGCAGTGACGCTCTGGGAAGCGCTCCCCAGCGAGACGGTCACGGTGCCGCCGGCCGCGAAGCCTGCCCCGGTGACGCCCAGCGAAGCGCCGGCCTCCACCGTGGACGGGTCCACCACGAGCTTGGCGCCCAGGGGCACGTCGTCGAGTACCTCGGGCGTCTGGACCGTCGGCCCCGCCACCTTCAGTTCGGCGGCGTGCGCCCACGGCTGGCTCGTGCCGTTGGAGTTGGTGATGGCGGACAGCGACTTCAGCTTGAGGTAGCGCGTGGTGACCGGCTGGTCGAAGACGACCGTCTTGGCCGAATCGTTCGCCACGGAGAAGGTGCCCTCTGCCACCTTCGTGAAGGCGGCATCAGCGGGCTCCGCGAACGTGGTCAGCTTCAGTTCGGCCGGGGTGCGTTCCCCGAACGAACCGGTGCCGGCGTAGATCTCGTAGCCGGCGATCTGGCCGTTGCAGATAGGCGGTGCGACGGAGTTGCTGCACTCCGCGGAGGTGCGGGGCAGGTAGGTGAACGACGCCACTTCCTGCACGCTGCCCAGGTCGATCACCACATGGTGCGGATGGGTGGGGTTCGTCCCGTTCCACTGCGTGTGCCAGAACGTCGCCGGGTTACCGTCGACGGCAGCCGTGATGTAGCCGTTGGGAGACGCGGTGCCACCCTCGGCCGGTTCGGCCGAATCCCAGGCCACCGCACCCCCGATGGTCCGGACGGACGGGTCGTACAACGCGACGGTGAAGTCCACCGTTGAGCTCTTCCCGTCGAGCGCGGTGACCGTGGCGGTGATGACGCCCGACGTACCCGTGGCGGGTGCGCGGAGCGTCACGGTCGTGGAACCGTCACCGGGGGTCAGCCACTGCTCAGAGGGTGAGACCTGCCATCCCTCCGGCACCTCGACGCTCAGCACGCTGAACTCGAGGATGTCGGTGGTGGTGAAGGTGACCTCCGCGTCGCTCGACCACGCCATCGACGACGGCGCACTCTCGACGGCGATCTTCGGAGCCACCCCCACGCTCAGCGTGAAGGAGGCGGTGGACTGGTTACCGTTGGGGTCGGTTGCCGTGACGGTGACCTCGAAGAGGCCCTTCTCCGTCGGGGTGCCGACGATGGTGCCGGTGGTCTCCATCGTCGCGCCGGCCGGGAGGCCGGTGGCGGTGAACGACACCGGGGTGTTGCTGTCCTCGGCGGTGACGAGGATGTCGACCGGGTCGCCGAATTCGATGAATGCGTCGGCCACAGGAGCGATGACCGGGCCGGTCACATCCGTGGACAGTGAGTAGACGGCCAGCTCAGCGGCGTTGCCGAAGAACTTCCCCGAGCTGTCGGCGCGGGTGTGCGATTCCACCACCAGCAGCCTGGCGATGCTGCCCTCCACCGGCTGGTCGAGGGTGACGGTCTTCGTGCCGAAGGTCGCCGGCCAGGCGCCGGACGCCACCGTCGTGAAGGTGGTGCCGTCGGTGGACACCTGCCACTGGTACTTCGTGACGGTGCCGTTGGCCACCTCGGTCGCTCCGGAGATCTGTCGGGGCGTGTACGCGAAGCGCTGCATCTCGACGACCTCCGGCGAGGTCACCTGGATCCAGTGCGGCGGCGCTGCCGGGGCCGGCGAGTAGTCGGTGTGCCAGAAGGTGGCCGGGTTCTCGTCCAGCACAGACTGGGGGCGGCCGTTCGTCGGGAACTGCGACGAGGTCTCCCCGTTCTCCTCATAGCTGGAGGCCTGCGCCGTCCAGCCCGCGGGGGTGAGCTTGGTGCTGACGACCACGTTGAGGGTGAAGGCAGTGGTCGTGACGCCCTCGCGGCCGTCGTCGACGGTCACCGTCACCGGGTACGCACCCTCTGCGAGGGTGGAGCCGGAGATGACGCCGGTGGCCGCGTCGATGGTGACGCCCTCGGGCAGGCCGGTGGCGCTGTAGGTGAGGGTGTCGCCGTCCTGCGCGAGCACCGCGATGTCGACGGCACCGCCCCGCTCCACGAAGGACGTGGGGATGTCGGTGACGACGGGAGGCACGTTCTCTTCGGTGACGTTGAGCGGTGCCCATCCGACGACGGAGCCGTTCGTGCCGCGCAGCTCGACGGTGTAGTCCCCGGGCGCGACCGCCGTCGGGATCAGCACCCGGCCGGCGATCTGCCCCTCGGCCGGCTTCATCCAGCCGATGTTGGTGCGGGCATCCGCGTCATCGGTGATGGTGACGTAGCTCCAACCGGCGGGGGCATCGGGCACAGTGAGGTGCCCGCCGGCGGGTGCCGTGAGCGCGTTGCCGTTGAGCAGGTGGTTGAACGTGCCGGCCGTGATGTCGGGCAGGGTGGCCGGGGCCGAGGTGGGCGCGGCGTCGCTGGCCGGGGGCGCGAACACGTTGATGTCGGCGGCCGAGGTGAAGCCTCCGACGCCGCCGGTGGGGGCGTTGAGCCTCAGGTAACGGGCCGTCACCGGCTCGGTGAGGTTGACGGTCTTGGTGGTGTTGGTAGTGGCCCAGGCGCCGGAGTTGATGGTGGTGAAGTTCGTCCCGTCGTTCGACGTCTGCCACTGGTAGGCCCCCAGCGTTCCATTACCGGCGGACTCCGCGCGGGGCACGTAGTCGATGCGGTTGAAGGCGGTGGCCTCCCCCATGTCGATGGTCAGCCAGTGGGGTGCCGCCGTCTTGCTGGGGGTGTACTGGGTGTGCCACTTGGTGGAGCGGTTGTTGTCGAGCACGTTGCTGGCGCGGCCGTTCTCGCCGCTGACCTCCTGGCTGTTGGTGGTGGCCACCCAGGTGGTGGCATCCAGGCGGCCGTCCGACGGCGGTGGGGTCGCCGTCGACGCGGTGATCGCCTCGTTGGAGGCCTTCGCCTCGAACAGCAGCGTCTGGAACGGCTGCAGTTCGAAGGTGTGGGGGCGGAAGGCGTCAGCGGTGAACGGGGCGGCGTCGCCGTCGCGCTCAGTGAACGTGTAGCGGGTGGCCTGGTTCGAGGGCAGCTCGAAGGCCGTGGCCGGGTTGACGGTGAACGTTTTGGCCGACGCGGTGGGGTTGCGGAGCATCATGACGCCCTCGCCGTTGTTCTTCGGCCACCAGGATGCGGAGCCGTAGACGCCCACCATGGGGTCGGCGCCGATCATGCGCGCAGAGGTGAACAGTTGTTCGTTGTCGCGCGCCCACTTGGCGTAGTCCGCCAGGGTGTCCCACCACTCGACGGCGCCGGCCTTCTTGGCCTCGGTGCCGGTCGTGGGGTCGACCTCTGTGGAACGCACGTAGAGTTCCTGAAGCCCCAGACCCATGGAGAAGTAGGCCTTGATCGCCCGCTTCGCGTCGGCGAGCACCTCAGGCTTGCTGAGGTCGGTGTCGAAGTCGAAGTGCTGGGTGTTGGGGCGCGGCGAGAAGATCAGGCCGTGGTTCATCAGGCTGGTCTCGGGGAAGAGGCGGTTGCGCTTGGTGAAGTTGCGGTACTGCTCCTTGTCCCGGTAGGTCATGTACCTGTCGGTGGAGGATCCCTGCGCGCTGTTCCAATCTGCCGAGCCCTGGATGACGGCGTCGCCGCCGTCGCGCCAGATGGAGTCCACGTACCACAGCCAGTAGGGCGATCCCCAGGTGCCGACGGTGGCGTTGACGAAGACCTCCTGGTTGTGGTCGCGCATGTCGTCGAGCAGTTCCAGCATCGCCTCGTAGTCCGCGAGGTAGTTCATGTTGACACCGGTCTGGTAGAGACCGCCGCCGATGCCGTCGAACTTGAAGCCCTGGACGCCGTTGTTGTCCATCATGTCGAAGACGACGTCGCGGAAGTGCTGACCGTAGCGGGCGCCGGCCAGTGAGAAGCCGGCTGCGTTGCGCTCCATCTGCTCCGCGACAGGCTTGGAGGCGTTCAGGTCACGTCGGCGCGAGGCGGACGGGTCGTAGCCGCCGAACGGCGACATCCACACCGACATCGACGCGCCGTAGCTGTCGGCGATGGCCTTCTGGGGCGCGAATCCCGTGGGGTACTGGGTGGGGTCGAAGGACCAGACCTTCAGGTTCGTCTCGTCCGCGACCTGTGGGTCACGCAGGTAGTCCCAGCCGTCGTCGACCCAGAACGAGTCCAGCTTGGCGCTGCGGCTGGTGAGCTCGCGGCCGAACAGGTCCATCGACTTCTTGAGGTTCTCGCCGTTGACCATCAGCGGGTTCGCGACGGCGCCGGCGTTGGGCTTGAGGTCGTACCAGGACTGGTAGTGGAGGTAGGTGCGGCGCTCATGGGCCCGCTCACGCTCCACGTAGTACTGGGCGGAGCGACGCAGCTGGCCCGGGTTGCTCACGCCGTAGACGACGGTGCCCTCGATGGTCGGGTTCGTCGTGGCCGAGTAGGTGCGGCGCGACGGTACGACCTGGCGCACCACGTTGTCGGCGCCGATGGTGGTCTTGGCCATGGGGTGCTCCACCGAGGTGAAGAACGTCTCACGGGTGTTGATCCCCGAGGCCACCGGGGAGCCGTCGACCGGCGAGGTGGTGCGCGCGGCGGGCAGGGTCACCTCGAGCAAGCCGAGGTTGAGCGGATTGGCGCCTGAGGGGCCGACCGAGCCGGCCGTGATGTCCACTTTCAGGTGCTGACGCACATAGTTCGCGTCCTGGCGCAGTTCCGCAGTCCAGGTCACGTTCGCCGCGAAGCCGCTGGTGTTCGTCGCGGTGTAGGTGACGGCCACCTGCTTGCCGGGCAGCGTCTGGGCGATGCGGCTGGAGGTGGCATCTGCAGTGAGATCGGACACTGCGGGGGCCGCAGTCCGCGTCCACGTCAGCGCCCCGAGGTCGGTGGTGCCGTTGGCCGAATGCAGGAGGCGGCCCTGGTCGATGCTCTGAGGTGCGCCGGTGGCCTTGTTCAGGAAGGCGGTGACGTCCGGCACGGCGGAGACATCGAAAACGGCCTTCAGTGCCCCGTTCTCCAGAGTCACCACGTCTCCCGCGGCCGTCACGTTGGCAACGCCGGGCACAGGTCCGATGAACGCGACACCGGAGGCCTCGGCATACGTGGGCAGGGGCTGCAGGGTGGCCGCGATGGGATCTGGGGCCGCTTGGGCGGCCGGCGCGGCGAATCCGCCACCGGCCAGCAGCGCCAACGAGGCCACGATGCTCGTGACCCGGGCGGTGGGTGTGTTCAACTTCACTGGGGCTCCTCCACGGATGGGATCAGCGTTGATCTGCGTGCAACGTAAGGCTGTTAGCGCTAGCAGGGAAGGTTCCAAGCAGTATGAGTGCGCGCTTCCTTGGGCCCGCCCGCCTAGGATCGGGTCCGTGGAGATCAGTGGGGATGCGTTTGAGGGGCTCGTCGAGGAGGCGCTCGAGATGCTGCCCGAGCGTCTCACGGAGCATCTGGACAATCTCGTCTTCGTCATCGAGGACGAACCTGAGGACGGCTCGGACACGCTCGGCTGGTACGAAGGCACCTCGCTGACGGACCGTGGCGAGACCTACGGCTACGGTCAGCTACCCGACCGGATCGTGCTGTTCCAAGGCCCGCTGACCCGCCTCTGCGAGACGGAGGACGATCTCTACGAGGAGATCTGGATCACGCTCGTGCACGAGTTGGGGCACTACCACGGCATCGAAGAGGACTCGCTCCACGAGCTGGGTTGGGGCTAGCCGCAGACGGCGGCCAGTTCACCGGAGAACGCCAGCGGCTGTCCCCCGCCGCACAGGGCGCGGCTCACCGCCGGCACCATGCCTGGCCCCTGCTCGACGGCGGGAGCCTCACCGAAGGCCCGCTGGGCGCCCAGCAACGCTTCCCACGCCGTGGGTTGACGGGTGGCTTCGACGCGGGTGTTGTCCGGGTCCAGACCGGCGGCCTCCGCCGCGTGCCGGAAAAAGGCGTCGCGGCCCATGATGTCGTCGATGAGGCCGTGTTCCTTCGCCGTCTCCGGGTCGAACAGGTACGCCCCCAACTGTCCGGTGATCTTCTCTGCCGGGATGTCGCGATGCGTGGCCACGTGGGAGACGAAGTTGTCGTACTCGACGTCGAGGCCGGCCAGGTAGTGGGCCCTCTCCTCCTCCGTGATGGGGCGGAAGGGGTTGCCGAAATCTTTGCCCTTGCCCGCGGACAGGTATTCCTCGGTGATGCCGCCGGTGGTCGTGACGCCGGATTCGAGGATGGTGCCGGTGGTGGCAACCACGTCGGTGTACTGGCGCAACGGGCCGAAGATCACGCCGATGGAGCCGATGAGCGCGCCGTGGTCCGAGATGATCTCGTCTGCCGAGGCCGTGGCGTAGACGCCGCCGGAAGCAGACATGGAGGTGACGTGCACGAGCACCTTGTGGCCGGTGCGCTCCTGGTAGCGGTCGACGGCGTCGCTGATGGCGCGCGACCCACCGATGCTGCCGCCGGGGGTGTTGACCAGCAGCACCAGCCCCGAGGCGTCCTCCGCCGTCAGTTCGTCGATCTGGGCAGCCACCTCGTTGCCGAAGGTGCCCGCGGAGAGCAGCGCCCCGTCGGAGGCGTCGGACAGGATGGCGCCGGAGACGTTGACGGCGCGCAACGTGTCGGAACCACTCCCCCACATCGTGGTCAGACCGGTGCTCGCGGAGCCCGCGGCTGACGGGGCGAGCGCCGCGAGGCTCACCACCATCATGAGGGCGGTGACCAGCGAGGTCACCAGCAGCATCCCGCCCAGACCCAGGCCGAGCCCGACCCCGCCGCCGAAGCCCCGTGCGAACGCCCCCTTCGCCGGGGACGGACCCACCGGGAGGGGCGGTGGCCCCTGCGGGCCCTGCCTGGGCATGAGATGGGGCGACTGGATGTCGGTGCCGCGTTCGCGGGGTGAGGGTGGGGGAAAGTTGTGCCTGTCGTCGTTCACTGCCTGATGCCTCCTGATAAGCCTTGCCCACCCTAGTGGAGCGCCAGTCCGGTAGATTCAAGAACACCTCTCGCCGGCTGTGGTGGAGCCACGGATCAGGAGTAGTCAGATGAAGACCGTCACCCGTTGGGCAGCCGTGATCCTGAGTGCACTCGCGCTGGTCGTAGGTTCCGGCCCGGTGGCTGAGGCCGACTACCCCACCCCCACCTCCTCGGTCGGGCAGCACCTACTGGACATCGTCAGCGGGTGGAACCAGATTTTCCCGGGCTCGGTCGACGCATGGGAACTCCACGGGTCGGCCGCGCACTTGGCCTACCTCGACAGTTCGGTCCTGACCTGGCCGAGCATGCAGGAGGATCTGCGCCAGAAGATGCGCAAAGCCGGCGCCACCACGGTGGGCTTCACCGCGGTTGCGATACCGTACGCCACCGTCGAGGCGGCCGTGGCGACGCTCGAGAAGCGGTACGCGGCGGAGTTCACCAGCGGGGCGTTGGCGGCGATCTACCCCACCCCCGGCCTCACGCAACGGTCCCTGCAGGTGGCTGGGGAAAGCGCCGGAGTCGCGCTGCTGCAGGCACAACTCGGCACCAGCTACCAGGGCCTGCCCGTGGTCTACCGCGTGGGCGCGCAGCCGGCACCCGCAGGCCTGGACGTCTACATCACCCCCGGCATGCACCTGCTCAACGGCAGGGAGTGGCGCACCCGATGCGAGCCCTACTCGCGAACCAAGCGCTGCCGCACCGAGATCAAGGCCACTACCATCCAGAACACCAGCGGCAGTTACGTCCAGACCACCGGCTGGGTGTTCAACAACCTCACCTACGCCGCGTCGCCGCGTTCGCTGTGGAAGGGCAACCCCCTGGGTTACACCGTGCGCTGGTCCGCCGCCGACAGCCGGCAGTGGCGCACGGAGTGCGACACTGCGCTGACCGGTCGCAACGCGTGCCGCTCGTTCGTGATGTCGACGTTCATCGCGTTGGAGAACGGCCGGTTCGTGCAGAAGACGGACTGGCAGTTCAACAACATGGTGCGCTTCAGCTGAGGGCCACCCCGCGCAGCACCATCGCCAGCGGCCGACGGATGGTTTCGGCGCTGGTGCGCGGGTCCGCATCGAGCACGATGAGGTCTGCGCTGGCCCCCACCTCGATGCCGTCCGCGCCCAGCCATTCGCGGGCCGCCCAGCTGGCGGCGGCCATGGCGAACGCACGGCCCCCCACCTCTGCGAGGGCGTCGATCTCGTCGCGGATGCGGCCGTGTTCGACGACGGTGCCAGCGTCGGTGCCGGCGAAGACGGGCACCCCGGCTTCGATCGCCTTGCCGATGGTCTGCTTGCGGCGCGCGTGGAGGTCGTGCATGTGGGCGTAGTAGCTGGGAAACTTCTCCTGTGCCGGAGCGGCGTACATCGGGAAGTTCTCCAGATTGATCATGGTCGGCACCAGAGCCGTGCCCAGGCCGGCCATCTGCTCGATGCCCTCGTCGCTGAGGCCGGTGCCGTGCTCGATGCAGTCGATGCCGGCGGCAACGAGCTCATGGACGGCCTGCTCGCCGAAGCAGTGGGCGGTCACGCGGGCGCCCTCCTCATGGGCGGCGTCGATGGCCTGCTGCGCGATGTCCGCCGGCCAGAGCGGCGCGAGGTCTCCCACGCCGCGCTCGATCCAGTCGCCGACGAGCTTGATCCAGCCCTCGCCGGAGCGGGCCTCGTGCCGCACCTGTTCGACGAGCTGGTCCGGCTCCACCTCGACGCCGAGGTAGCGGATGTAGCGCCGGGGGCGGGCGATGTGGCGGCCGGAGCGGATCAGCCGGGGCAGGTCGTGCTCGCCGTGCACCCACCGGGTATCCGACGGCGACCCCGCGTCGCGCACGAGCATCGTGCCGGAGCGCAGGTCCTCCGTCGCCTGCCGGCGGACCGTCTCCGGGCTGACCGCGCCTTCGACGCCCAGCCCGATGTGGGAGTGGGCGTCCACGTAGCCGGGCACGATGAAAGCGTTCCGGGCGAGCATGGTGGCGTCGCGCACCGGTTCGTCGGTGAGGACGCCGTCGACGATCCAGAGGTCGCGGGGCTCCTCCTCAGGGAGGAACGTGCCATGAATGTGCAGGGGTTGGGTCACGGGTCGCTCCTCTGGCTGTCCTCAGGCTCGAGAATCAGAACTTCGGCTTGTTCTCGTTGAACATCTTCTGCAGTTCCGGCGGGAGCTGGAAGTCGTCGATGGTCTGGGGGATCTGCGGTGCGGCGGGATGGGCCGCCGGGCGGTTCGAGCCGGCGGGGCGTGCGGTGCCGCGGCGACCCTTCTTACCCTTCTGGTTCTGCTGCTTCTGCGGCTTGCGGCCACCGGGCATCCCAGGCATGCCGCCCATGCCGGGCATCCCGCCCATGCCCGGGAACTTGCCGCCAGCCATGGATTCCATCATCTTGCGGGCCTCGACGAAGCGGTTGACCAGCTTGTTGACGTCGGAGACCTCGACGCCCGCGCCGCGGGCGATCCGGGCCCGGCGTGAGCCGTTGAGGATGGCCACGTCGTCGCGTTCCTTCGGCGTCATGGAGAAAATGATCGCCTCGATGCGGTCGATCTCCCGCTCATCGATCTCGTTGATGGCCTGCTTGAACTGACCGGCGCCCGGCAGCATGCCGAGGATCTTCGACATGGGGCCCATCTTGCGCAACTGCTGCATCTGGGAGAGGAAGTCCTGGAGACCGAACTGGTTCCGGCTCATCAGCTTCTCAGCCGCAGCACGCGACTCTTCGGCGTCGAAGGTCTTCTCCGCCTGCTCGATGAGCGTGAGGACGTCACCCATGCCGAGGATGCGCGAGGCCATCCTGTCCGGGTGGAACATGTCGAAATCTGCCAGCGACTCGCCGTTGGAGGCGAACATGATGGGCTTGCCCAGCACGCGGGCGACCGAGAGCGCGGCGCCACCGCGGGCGTCGCCGTCGAGCTTGGTGAGCACCACGCCGTCGACCCCGACGCCCTCGTCGAACGCCTTGGCGGTGTTGACGGCGTCCTGGCCGATCATCGCGTCGACGACGAACAGCGTCTCGTGCGGGTTCACGGCGGCCTTGATGTCCGCGGCCTGCTGCATCAGCTCCGCGTCGATGCCGAGGCGGCCGGCAGTGTCGACGATGACGACGTCGTAGAGCTTGGCCTCCGCGTGGGCGATGGAGCCCCGGGCAACCGCGATGGGGTCACCGACTCCGTTGCCGGGCTCCGGGGCGTAGACGTGCACTCCCGCGCGTTCGCCGACGATCTGGAGCTGCTGCACGGCGTTCGGCCGCTGGAGGTCAGCCGCCACCAACAGCGGGGTGTGCTTCTCCGACTTCAGCCAGCGGGCGAGCTTGCCCGCGAGCGTGGTCTTGCCGGCGCCCTGGAGGCCGGCGAGCATGATGACGGTGGGCGGCCGCTTCGCGAAGCGGATCGTGCGCGCCTCCCCGCCGAGGATGGAGACCAGTTCCTCGTTGACGATCTTGATGATCTGCTGCGAAGGGTTCAGGGCCTTGGACAGTTCAACTTCCAGGGCGCGGGTCTTGACCGCTGCGACGAACTCTTTGACGACGCCGAGGTTGACGTCGGCCTCGAGCAGCGCGATGCGGATCTCGCGCATCGTGGCGTCGATGTCGGCCTCGGTCAGCCGGCCCTTGGCGCGCAGCCCCTTGAACACCGACGCGAGCCGGTCCTGCAGAGTGTCAAACACTGAGTCAATCCTTCTACGGTTGGAGGCAACTGAATCAGGATACCCAACGGTGCCCCGACCCCGATCCACGGCGGCGGATGCGGTCAGACCTGGGGCTGCTGTTGATAACTTTGGGGGCTTGTCCGACGGTCGTGCTTCCATGGTGGGCATGAGCGACGAAGCACTCGGCATCCTCCAGCAACTCACCGGCCGGCCGGACGCGCAGTTCCACCCGGGCCAGCGCGAGGCCATTGAAGCACTCACTGAGCACGGGCGCCGGGCGCTGGTGGTGCAACGCACCGGCTGGGGCAAGTCTGCGGTGTACTTCATCGCCGCCCTGATGAGGAGGAGGGCAGGCCACGGCCCGGCGCTGATCATCTCTCCCCTGCTGGCGCTCATGCGGGACCAGGAGGCGGCGGCCGAGCGGGCCGGCGTGCGCGCGGTGGCCATCAACTCCTCCAACGTCACAGACTGGGGCCAGATCGAGGAACGCCTCGCTGAGGACTCGGTCGACGTGCTGTTCGTGTCGCCGGAGCGCCTCGTCAACCCCCGCTTCCGCGCCGAGCAGCTCCCCCGGCTGATGGCCCGCACCGGCCTCCTGGTGATCGATGAGGCGCACTGCATCAGCGACTGGGGCCATGATTTCAGACCGGATTACCGCCGGCTGCGCACCCTCATCGCAGAACTCCCCGACGGCGTGCCCGTCCTGGCCACCACGGCCACGGCCAACCAGCGCGTCGTCGAGGACGTTGCCGAGCAGATGGCCGCCGGAGGACACGAGGTCTTCACGCTGCGCGGCGCCCTGGCACGCGAATCGCTGCGCCTCGGGGTGCTCGACGTGGGCACGTCCTGGCGCCGGCTGGCCTGGCTGACGCAGCACCTGGGGGACCTTCCGGGCAGCGGCATCGTCTACTGTCTGACGGTCTCGGCTGCGGACGACACGGCTGCGGCCCTCCGCGCCGCGGGGCACCAGGTGCTCGCCTACACCGGTCGCACGGACCCGGCTGACCGGGTGGCGGCCGAAGAAGCGCTCAAGAACAACGAGGTCAAGGCCCTGATCGCCACCTCGGCGCTGGGGATGGGCTTCGACAAGCCGGACCTCGGGTTCGTCGTGCATGTGGGGGCACCGTCGTCTCCGGTTGCGTACTACCAGCAGGTGGGCCGCGCGGGCCGCGCCACGGACCATGCGGAGGTGTTGCTCCTGCCCGGCACGGAGGACCGGGAGATCTGGCACTACTTCGCCACCAACGCGATGCCGACGGAGGCCAAGGCCGGCGCCATCCTCGACGCGCTCAATGCTGAGGGCCGGCCGCTCTCCACACCGGCGCTCGAGGCCCGTGTCGATATCCGCCGCTCGCAACTCGAACTGCTGCTGAAGGTCCTCGCTGTCGACGGCGCGGTGCAGGCGGTTCACGGCGGTTGGGAGGCGACGGGCCGGCCCTGGGTCTACGACCAGGAGCGCTACGACCGGATCGCGGCGGCGCGGGTTGCGGAGCAGCAGGCCATGGTGGAGTACCAGCGCCTGCCCGAAGGATCTTGCCGGATGGAGTTCCTCACCTCGGAGCTCGACGACCCCACCTCGGCGAGGTGTGGCCGGTGCGACACGTGCGCCGGGCCCTGGTATCCCACGGAGGTCACCGTCGAAGCGGCGGAGCAGGCGCGCTCGACGCTCGATCAGGTGGGCGTGCCCATCGCGCCGCGGGGCCAGTGGCCCTCCGGCCTGGACCAATTGGGCGTCACGGACGAGGACGGAAAGCCGATGCGCGGCAAACTGTCCGGCAACGAGACCCTCGACGAGGGGCGGGTGGTGGCCCGCCTGACGGACCTCGGCTACGGCAACGCGCTGCGCGAACTCTTCGCACCGGGTCCTGACGGGCAGCCCCTCGACGGCGAGGTGCCGGCGGAGCTGGCCGGCGCCTGCCTGCGGGTGCTGAAGGAGTGGAACTGGCAGGAGCGGCCGACGGCGGTGGCGTGGGTGCCCAGCCTGTCGCGCCCGCAACTGGTGGAGTCGCTGGCCACGGGCATCGCGCGCGCCGGGAGGTTGACGTTGCTCGGGCCTCTGGATCTGAACCCCGGCGCTGAGGAGCTCAGCAGGTCAACCAACAGCGCCTTCCGGGTACGGGACGCGTGGCACCGGTTCCGCGTGCCCGCTGCCATGGCCGAGTCGCTGGCGGCTGGAGGACCGGTCCTGCTCATCGACGACCTGGTGGACTCGCGCTGGACCCTGACGGTCGCCGGCCGGTTGCTGCGCCGGGCCGGGGCCGGCTCGGTGCTGCCCTTCGCGCTGGCCAGCGTGGCCTGACACACCGGGGCTTCGTCGGCGCCCGTTAAAGGGACCCCTGCTCTTCCGCGCGGGGGGTTCCCCCAGTAGCCTTCCAGAAGCGAGTCCGCTGCAAGTCAGGACAAAAAAGGAGGCAGCGGTGTTGATCGGTATTCCCAACGAGGCGCCGGAGGCGCGCGTGGCCGCCACGCCGAGCACCGTGACCCATCTGGCACGTCTCGGGTACGAGGTGGCCGTTGAGGCCGGGGCGGGCGCACGCGCCTCGTTCCCGGACCACGCCTTCGCCGAGGCGGGCGCTCAGGTGGTGTCAACCGAGGCGGTGTGGCAGAGCGACGTCATCGCCATGGTCGGCGCCCCCACCCCGGAACAGACCGCCCTTCTGCGGCCGGGCCAGACGCTCGTCGGGTTCCTGAATCCCCGCACAGACCTGTCGCTGACGGAGGCCCTCGCGGAGCGGGGCGTGACGGCGCTCAGCATGGACATGGTGCCGCGCATCTCGCGCGCCCAGTCGCTCGACGCCCTCTCCTCGATGGCGAACATCGCCGGCTACCGCGCCGTGATCGAGGCCGGTCACGCCTTCGGCCGGATGTTCGGCGGCCAGGTGACCGCCGCCGGCAAGGTGGCGCCGGCCAAGGTGTTCGTCATCGGCACCGGTGTCGCCGGGCTGGCGGCCGTGGGCGCGGCCCGCAGCCTGGGCGCTGAGACCTTCGCGACAGACGTGCGGCCGGAGACGGCCGAGCAGGTGGAATCCATGGGGGCGCGGTTCCTGCACATCGCCACGGCCAAGCAGGTCTCCGCGGACGGGTACGCCCAGGAGTCCTCCGCCGACGACGCGGACAGGGCCACCGCGCTGTACGCCGAGCAGGCCCACATCGTCGACATCATCATCACCACCGCGGCCATCCCCGGCCGCCCCTCCCCCAAGCTCATCACCGCCGACATGGTGGCCAGCATGCGTCCCGGCAGCGTCATCGTGGACCTCGCCGCGGCGGGTGGCGGCAACTGCGAGCTGACCCGCCCGGGCGAGGCGTACACCACCGATGGCGGCGTGACGATCATCGGCTGGACCGATCTCGCCTCCAGGCTCCCCGGCCAGGCGTCCCAGCTCTACGGCACCAACCTGGTCAACCTGTTCAAGCTCCTCACCCCGCAGGGCGACGGTGCGCTCACCGTCGACTTCGACGACGAGGTGCACCGCCAGATGACCGTCACCCGCAACGGGGAGATCACGTTCCCCCCACCGCCCATCCAGGTGTCGGCAGTCCCCGCGAGGACCCCGGCGACCCAGGTGCCGGCCCAGGTCGCCAAGGCCTCCCCGCCCGATCAGTGGGCGCGGTTCCGTCGCCTGATGCTCGTGGTGGCCGCCTGGCTCCTGCTGGCCCTGCTCCTCCCCGGTGGGTTCCTCAGCCACATCCTGGTCTTCGGGCTCGCCTGCGTGGTGGGCTACTACGTGGTCTGGGGCGTGCAGCCTGCGCTCTACACCCCGCTGATGAGCGTGTCCAACGCCATTTCCGGCATCACGATCGTCGGGTCCATCACCCAACTCACGTCGCCCCTGTTGTACGTCCAACTGATCGCGTTCGTCGCCATCGTGCTGGCCGGTATCAACTGCGTCGGCGGCTTCGCCATCACCCAGCGGATGCTGGGGTTGTTCGCTTCGTCGAAGGAGGCCTGAGGTGCTCGACGCCTTTGTCTTCGGCTGCTACATCGCCGCCGCCCTGCTGTTCATCCTGAGCATCGTCGGGCTGTCGAAGCAGACCACCGCCCGCTCCGGCAACGCCTACGGCATCGTCGGCATGACGCTGGCCGTCGTCGCCACCGTGGTCCAGACCTTCGCCGCCCAATGGGACCTCCTCGGGTTCGCGCTGCTGGTGATCGCCCTGGTGATCGCCTTCGCCGTCGGGCTGCTCTACTCGGCCAGGGTCGCCATGACCGGCCTCCCCGGCCTGGTCGCCCTGTTCAACGCCTTCGGCGGTCAGGCGTCCGCGTTCGTGGGCATCAACGCGGCCCTGGGCGTCGAGAGCTACCCGGCGCTGACGGACCAGATCGTGCACGGCGTCGAGGTATGGGCCGCGGTGTTCGTCGGCTCGCTGACGTTCTCGGGCTCCATCGTCGCCTGGGGCAAACTCAACGGGAAGATCACCTCGAAGCCCACCGCGCTGCCCGCCAAGAACCTCGTCGTCGGCCTCCTGGTGCTGGGCCTGATCGGTTCCCTCGCCTGGCAGCTCATCAGCCCCAACCTGTGGGCGCTCATCATCGCCCACCTCCTGGGCTACGCCTTCGGCATCATCATGGTGCTCGCCATCGGCGGCGCGGACATGCCCGTGGTGGTCAGCTTCCTCAACTCGTTCTCCGGGTGGGCCGGAGCCCTGTCGGGCTTCGCGGTGGGCTCTGACCTGCTGATCGTGGCCGGCACCATCGTCGGTCTCTCCGGCATCATCCTGTCCGTCGTGATGGCCCGTGGCATGAACCGCTCCATCACCAATGTGCTGCTCGGCGGGTTCGGCACCGGCGACTCCTCCGGCGCAGCGGTGGCGATCCTGGACGCCGACGGGAACCCGAAGCAGGCTGTCATCACCAACGTCGACGAGGTGGTGGGCTGGCTCACCGATGCCCGCCGGGTGGTCATCGCGCCCGGGTACGGCATGGCTGTCGCGCAGGCCCAGCACCCCGTCGCAGAACTGGCCAAGCGGCTGATCAGCAACGGCGCGCAGGTGCGCTTCGCGATCCACCCTGTGGCCGGTCGCCTGCCGGGGCACATGAACGTGCTGCTGGCCGAGGCGCACGTCCCGTACGACATCGTGCTGGAGATGGACGAGATCAACGGCGACTTCCACGAGACCGACGTGGTGCTGGTGATCGGCGCCAACGACACCGTGAACCCCGCCGCCATGGAGCCGGGCACGCCCATCAGTGGCATGCCGGTGCTGCGCGTGTGGGAGGCCGACAGGGTGATCGTCTTCAAGCGTTCGATGGCCCCCGGCTACTCCGGGGTGGAGAACCCGCTGTTCTTCGAGGACAACGCCACCATGTTGCTGGGCGACGCCAAGGTGAGCTCCGACGCCCTCGTGGCGGCCATCCGAGCCCGCGTCTGACTACTCGCCCAGGATGCCCTGGACGAAGTTCTCGGGGTCGAACGGCGCGAGGTCGTCGACGCCCTCGCCCAGGCCCACCAGCTTGACGGGCACGCCGAGTTCGCGCTGTACCTGGATGACGATGCCGCCCTTGGCGGAGCCGTCCAGCTTGGTCAGCACGATGCCGGTTACGTTGACGACCTCCGCGAAGATGCGCGCCTGGGTCATGCCGTTCTGACCGGTGGTGGCGTCGAGCACGAGCAGCACCTCGGTGACGGGGGCCTTCTTCTCGATGACGCGCTTGACCTTGCCCAGTTCGTCCATGAGCCCGGTCTTGGTGTGGAGCCGGCCGGCGGTGTCGATGATGACCACGTCCACGCCGTCGCGGGCACCCTTGTCGACGGCGTCGAAGGCGACGGACGCCGGGTCTGCACCCTCGCCGGAGCGCACGGTCTCGACCCCGACGCGCTCACCCCACGTCGACAGCTGCTCAGCGGCGGCCGCACGGAAGGTGTCTGCCGCCCCCAGGACCACGGACTTGTTCTCAGCCACCAGCACGCGGGCCAGCTTGCCCACGGTGGTGGTCTTGCCGGTGCCGTTGACGCCGACGACGAGGACGACGGCCGGGTCACCGTCGTTTGCGGGGGTGAGGTTCAGCGACCGGTCGAGCGTGGGGTCCACCAGCTTGAGGAGTTCGGTGCGCAGCACGTTCTTCGCGCGGACGGGGTCTGCCACGCCGTCGATGGCGAGCTCCCTGCGGAGTGCCTCCGTCAGTTCGGTGGTCGGGCCGACGCCCAGGTCTGAGGTGATCAGTGTGGTCTCGAAGTCATCCCACACCTCCTCGTCGATCCGGTCCGCGCTCAGGAGGTCGCCCAGTGCGCGGGCCAGGGCGTTGTTGCTGGAGGAGAGCCGCCTGCGCAGCCGCGCCCAGCGCGTGCCCGGCGCTTCCGGAGCCTCGATGCCGGGCTCCACCACCACGGGTTCGGGTGCGACCACCGGCGGCGCCGGTTCGACCACGACCTCCTCGGGCGCGACGACCGGCGGTTCACGATCGGTTGGTTCGATCTCCGCCCGGGTCTCGGCCTCGAGCCGGCGCTGCCGGCGTCCGTCGACGGTGATGATGATGCCCGCGACCACGATCGCGAGGCCGATGATCCCGATGATTACCCAGAAAAACCAATCCACGCGCTCATCCTACTGGGCACGCGCGTCCCGGCTGCGGGCGGCTGCGGGGAGCGGGGTTCAGCCGGCCTCTTCGGCGAGTCGCTGCGAGACGACCGTCGAGATGCCGTCGCCGCGCATCGTGACCCCGTACAGCGAATCCGCGATCTCCATGGTGCGCTTCTGGTGCGTGATGACGATGAGCTGCGACGACGCCCGCAGTTCCTCGTAGATGCCCAGGAGCCGGCCGAGGTTGGCGTCGTCGAGCGCCGCCTCCACCTCGTCGAGGATGTAGAAGGGGCTGGGGCGGGCGATGAACAGCGACACCAGGAAGGCCACCGCCACCAGCGAGCGTTCGCCACCGGACAGCAGCGAGAGCCGCTTGACCTGCTTGCCCGCGGGCCGCGCTTCGACGTCGACGCCGGTGGTCAGCCAGTTGCCGGGGTCCGTGAGCACGAGCTTGCCCTCGCCGCCCGGGAACAGGCGGGCGAAGACCTTGTCGAAGCTCTCCTCCACGTCGCGGTAGGCGGCCTCGAAGACCTCCTGAACCCGCTTGTCGACCTCGGCGACGATATCGATCAGGTCCGTGCGGGTCTGGCGCAGGTCCTCGAGTTGCTCCGCCAGGAACTGGTGGCGGGCCGTCATGGCGTCGAACTCCTCGAGCGCCAGTGGGTTCACCCGCCCCAGCACGGCGAGGTTCCGCTCAGCGGCGCGCAGCCGGGAGGTCTGCTGATCCCTGTCATAGGGCACCGGCTCGGGCTGCTCATCGTCATCGCCCAGCGCCGTGCCATCGGGGCGCGTGATCACGGGCACCAACTCGTCCGGCCCGTACTCCGTCACCAGTTGCGCCGGCTCGAGGCCGAGTTCGCTCAGGGCGCGGTCCTCGAGTTGTTCGATGCGCATCCGGTGTTCGATGCGCACCATTTCATCGCGGTGGGCGCCGCGCACGATCTCGTCGAGACGCTGGGAGGCGGCCTTGGATGCATGACGTGCGCGCGTGGTGCCGGCTTCGGCCTCGCGCCGGGCGGCGTCCGCGGCGTCGCGCTGGGCGGCGGCCTTCTGACGGGTGGCCTCCACGCGCTCCGCGAGGATGAGGGCCGCGTCGTTGACCACGCGGGCGATCTCGCCCTCCCGACGCAGGTGCTCGGCCCGCTGCCTGGCCTTCGCCCGCGACTGGCGCTCGTGTTGCGCGGCCCGCAGCAGCGACTCGGCGCGGCCGGAAATGGCCTTGACCTGCTCCTCGACGGAGCGCAGTGCCAGCCGGGCGTCCATCTCGGCCTGTCGGGCGCGGCGTGCCTCGCCTGCTTTCTCGTCGCGCTCCGCCGGGTCCGGCTCCGTCACGTCCTCTTGGGTCGACGCGGCCTCCAGCCGCTCTGTCAGCTCAGTGAGTTGCTGTTCGTCGCGGGCGCGGGAGGAGCGCGCCGTGTCGATCGCCTCGGCGAGCCGCTCGGCCTCCTTCATGGCGGCGGCCTGCGATTGGCGGAAGGAGCCCAGCTGATCGGCCACGGCTGCGAGCTGGGCATCCGAATCGTGCAGGGCCGCCAGCGCGTCCGCCTCGGCGCGCCGCGCGGCGACGAGCCTCTCCTCCAACTCGTCCGCGGCGAACTTCAGGCGGTCGGATTCGTGCCCGGCGGCGGCCAACGCGTCCTCGGCCTCGGTGAGTTCGGCCTGCACCTCGAGCAACGACGGAGCCGCCGCGGTACCGCCCTCGACCAACCAGGACGAGAAGAAGTCGCCGGCCCTGGTCACAGCGGTGAGGTGGGGATGCTCCCCCACCAGTTGCGCAGCCTCCTCGGCCGTCTCGACCGCAACGGTGTCGCCGAGGAGGCGGCTGAGGGCAGCCGCGAGCGAATCCGGCGCCTCGACGAGGCTCAGCAGCGAAGTGCCCGGCGCGCCCTCCGTCCGAGCGTCGGGCGCCGGGCTCACGGAAGGGTCTGCCACGACCAGGGGCGCCCGGCCCAGGTCCTGGTCCGCCATGTGTCTCGAGGATGCCAGCGCCCCGTCGAGGCCCTGCACGACGACTGCCTCCGCCAACCCACGCAGCGCCGCCGACACGGCGGCCTCCCAGCCGGACGTGACCGTGAGCAGATCACTCAGGCGACCCACCACCTCGTCGCGGCCGGCCCCGAGCAGATCTGCTGAGCCGTCCTTGCGCTGGGTCAGCAGCCGCAGCGCGTCCACGCGCGCGTTCAGCCCGGCCCGCCGCCTGCCCACGTCCGCTTCCCGCGCCTTCAGTGCAGCACCGTCGGCCTCGAGCGCTTCCAGCGCGGCCGCGGCCTTCTCGTAGTCGGCATCGAGGTCCGATTCGGAGGCGCCCAGCCCCGCCAGGGAGGATTCAGTGTGGTGGAACTTCGCCGCAGCCTCTTCGGCGCGGTGCAGCGCCTCTGCCCGGCGGTTGTCGAGCCGGGCGATCTCCTCGTCGGAAGCCTCCAGGCGCGACTTGATCGAGTTCACGCGCCCCGTCAGCCGGGCCAGCCCCTCGCGCCGGTCCGCGATCGCCCGCAGCGCGGAGCTGTAGGCCTGCTCGGCGGCCGAATGTTCCTGCTCGGCGCCGTTGCGGCGCAGCGTCGCGTCCGTCAGGGCGCTGTTGGCCGCCTCCACCTCTCGGCGCAGCCCCTGCTCCTTGATGCGGATGTCTGCCGCCTCGGCCTCGAGGGCCTCGGGGTCGCGCCCGCCGACGTCGAGCGTGGGTTGGTTCTCACCGGCGCGCATGCGCTCTGCCGAGATCGAGATGGTCGTGGTGACGCGTTCGCGCAGGCCGGCCAGCGCGTACCACTGCTCCTGCGCTGCGTCGAAGTCTGTCGCTGCGGCCCGGAGCCGACGCTCGGCGGCTTCCTCCGAGGCCTGTGCCTCTGCCACGGCCTGCTCGGCGCGCACCTTGGCCTCCTCGGCGGCCGCCTCGTCTGCCAGTTCGGCCTTCAGTTTTGCCTGCGCGCTCGACAGGTCGTCTGCCAGCAACCTGGCCTTCGCGTCGCGGAGTTCGGCCTGGATGACCGCCGCCTTGCGCGCGGCTTGCGCCTGCCGGCCGAGGGGCTTCAGCTGACGCTGGAGTTCGCCCACCAGGTCCTGCAGGCGCTCGAGGTTGGCGTTGGTGGACTCGAGCTTCCGCAGCGCCTTCTCCTTGCGCTTGCGGTGCTTGAGGACTCCGGCGGCCTCCTCGATGAAGCCGCGCCGCGACTCCGGGGTGGCCTGGAGGATGGCGTCGAGTTGCCCCTGACCGACGATGACGTGCATCTCGCGGCCGATACCGGAGTCACTGAGCAGTTCCTGGACGTCCAGGAGCCGCGCAGGGGTGCCGTTGATCGCGTACTCCGAACCGCCCGAGCGGAACATCGTGCGGGTGATGGTGACCTCGGCGTACTCGATGGGCAGGGCACCGTCGGTGTTGTCGATGGTGAGCTCCACCTCAGCCCGGCCCAGCGGGGCACGCTTGGCGGTGCCGGCGAAGATGACGTCCTCCATCTTTCCGCCGCGCAGCGTCTTGGCGCCCTGCTCACCCATGACCCAACTGAGCGCGTCGACGACGTTCGACTTGCCGGACCCGTTGGGCCCGACCACGCAGGTGATGCCGGGTTCGAAGACCAGCGTCGTCGCGGACGCGAAGGACTTGAAACCACGCAGGGTGAGTTTCTTGAGATACATGTCAGACGGTGGGTCTCTCTTCGACGGGAGCCTCTGCCACCGTCAGCTTAGAGGAGCGCACCGCCCTGAAGGTCCAGACCTTGTTCACGATGAAGTTGATCGGCATGGTGAGCATGATCGCGATCAGCTGTGCCCAGTATTCGCGGGAGTTGAGGCCCCGTTCCTCATGGAAGTAGGGCTCCGGCAGGTAGACCGGGCTCGAGGGGTTCGTGAGCAGGATCTTGATCACCAGGCCCACTGCGGCCGCCACGGAGCCGACGGCGAGGAAGGGCCAGAACTCGGCCCACCAGGTGGCATGCTTCGTGCTCTGGAACGTCCACCAGCGATTGAGCTGGAAGTTGTAGAGGTTGGCCACCAGGAACGCCACGATCCACACCACAGCCGTGAAGCGCAGGTTGAACTCGCTGCCCGGGATGGACCAGACGATGTCCTGGGCGTTCTGGGAGCCGCCGTTGAGTCGGTTCATCACCACGGCCACCACCATGTTGATGAGGACGCCGGAGCCGCCGACGATGCCGAACTTCAGGAACTGCCCGATCGACCTTCGGTAGCGGGCTTTGTGAGAAGCGTTCACTGACGTCCTTTCGGGGCCTGCTGGCAGGCCGGACACAGGTAGGAGCTGCGGTTCATGAAGACCCGCCGCACGATGGGGCGGCCGCAGCGGTGGCACGGTTGGCCTTCCCGACCATAGGCGTTGAGGGAGCGGGAGAAGTAGCCGGACTCACCGTTGACGTTCACATAGAGGCTGTCGAACGACGTGCCGCCCTGCTCGAGCGCCTCCGCCATGACCTCACCCGCGGCCCGGATCAGCTCCACCGCCTTGCGCGGCCCCAGATCCGGCGTCGGGGTGTCGAAGTGGACGCGGGCCCGCCACAGGGCCTCGTCGGCGTAGATGTTGCCCACCCCGCTGATCAGCGACTGGTCCAGCAGCGCCCGCTTCACCGTCGTGCGTCTGGCGCGCAGGCGGGCGGCGACGGCGCGGGCGTCGAAGCCGGGGTCGAACGGGTCCAGGGCGATGTGCGGCACGGGGCACGCGGCCAGTCCGGGACGGAAGTCCAGGCCACCGAACATGCGCTGGTCGACGAACCGCAGTTCGGTGTCGTCGTCCAGGTGGAACACCACGCGGGTGTTGCGCACCAGTTCGTCACCCGGGGAGTTGAAGCGGAACTGGCCGCTCATCCCGAGGTGCGCCACGAGGGCGTCCTCACCGAGCACGGCCCACAGGTACTTCCCCCTCCGCCGGATCTCTTCGATCCGGCGCCCGGCCACGTCTGCACGGAACCCTTCGGGACCCACCGCGTGGTAGCGCACGGGACGCGGGTGGTGGACGGTCACGTCACTGATCGTGCGGCCGGCGGCGTGGCGGTGGAGACCGAGGCGGACCACTTCCACCTCTGGCAGCTCAGGCACTGGTGAGCTCCGCCACGGCGAGCCGCGCGGCGATCTGTTCAGCGCGCTTCTTGCTGGGAGCCGTCCCCTCACCCACGGCGCGTTCCTGCACGTGCACCACTGCGGTGAATGTGCGCTGGTGGTCCGGGCCGGTGCCGTTCACGACGTACCGGGGCAGGCCCCATCCGTTGGCGGCGGTGAGCTCTTGGAGGACCGTCTTGTAGTCCGCGTAGTCACCGGACTGGGCGGAGGCTGCGATCAGAGGATCGAAGTTGTGGTGGATGAACCGTGCGGAGGCGTCCGGGCCTTCGGAGAGGTGGATGGCGCCGATGACGGCCTCCATCGTGTCCGCCAGGATGGAGCCCTTCTCCTGGCCGCGCGTGGCGATCTCACCCTTCCCCAACCGCAGGTGCTCCCCCAGTTCCAGGGAACGGGCGAGTTCTGCCAACGGTGCGGAGCTCACTACGGAGGCGCGCAGCTTCGCCAGGTGGCCCTCGGCCAACTCGGGGTAGCTACGCACGATGTGCTCGGTCACCACGATCTGCAGGACCGCGTCGCCCAGGAACTCCAGCCGCTCATTCGAGGGCAGGGAGTTCTCGTAGGCGAAGCTGCGGTGCGTAAAAGACAACTCAAAGAGCTGGGCGTCAACCTCGACGCCCAGCTCCTTCAGCTGGTTTTCAAGCCTGCTCATCCCCTGGCTCGGGGAGAGCCCGCTCAGGCCTCGACGACCTGGCGACGCGCACCGCGGGGGCCGTACTGGCCACAGGCGGGGCACGCGGTGTGCTGCAGGTGCGGCTCACGGCAGGCGGGGTTGGCGCACACAACCGTGGGCACAACGCTCGTCTTCCACTGCGCACGGCGCGAACGGGTGTTGCTGCGCGACATCTTCCGCTTCGGAACTGCCATGATCTTCTCCTAGATTCTCAGCAAAGTCAGTTGTTGCTCTCGCCGCGCAGTCCAGAGAGGTTCTCCCAGCGGGGATCAATCTTCTCCCCGTGGCTGTGAGCGGGATCATCGTTGCGGTTGAAACCGCAATCGGGGCAGAGCCCGAGACAATCTTCGCTGCACAGTGGCGTGAACGGCAATTCGAGCACCACAGCGTCGCGCAGGGTTTCGTCCAGATCGATTGTTTCGTCGACCACGACGCTCTCGTCCTCATCGACCTCGCGGCCGGGATAGAAGAAGAGTTCCTGCAGATCGAAGGACTCTTCGTCCTCGATGTCATCCAGGCAGCGGGCGCATTGGCCGTGCAGTTGCACGGTTGCGGTTCCCGTCACCAGGATGCCTTCGACCACCGCTTCGAGCTTGAGATCAAGCTCGATATCGGAGCCCTGTGGCACTCTGATCACTTCGATACCAAGGTCGGCAGGCGCCGGAACCGTCTCGTGAATCACCTTCGTGGAGCCCGCGCTCCGACCAAGCTCATGCACCTCGAGAACAAGGGGTGAGCGACGATCGGGGTGCTGCTGTACCGGTGACACGTCGGATTCCCTTCGCCTAACCGTCCATGACCTCGTCATGACCGACTGCCAACTCTACCGAATCTCCAGGCTCGGGCCAAATCACCGTGCGCGTCTGGCCCGGAGCGCCGCCGCCACGTTCGCGGGCACGTACCTCGAGACGTCGCCGCCCAGGTTGTGGACCTGCCGGATGATCGTCGACGACATCGTGACGTGGTCACGCGCGGCCGGCAGGAGAATGGTGTCGAGGGCCCCCATGTCGTAGTTCATGTGGGCCTGCTGCAGCTCGAAATCGAAATCTGCGCCGAACCTGATGCCCTTGACCACTGCCCCGATCCCCCGCTCGCGGCAGAACTCGACGAGCAGCCCGTCCATCGCCTCGACGGTGATCCCGTCCACGCCGGTGGTGGCTCCCTGGACCAACGACACCCGCTCGTCGAACGAGAACAGGTACTTCTTCGAGGAGTTGTTGCCGATGGCCACCACCACCTCCCCGAACAGTGCCTGCGCACGGCGGATGATGTCGAGGTGCCCCACCGTGATGGGGTCGAACGAGCCGGGGCACAGAACCTTCATTCCGCAACCCTAGCGGGCCGGCCGCACGCCTCAGTCGACCGAGCCGTAGTAGAGCACCGTCTCGCCGTAGCGCTTCTCCCACGTCTCCGTGAAGGCCGGTGGCCAGATGGGCGCCCGATCACGTTTGGACCGCTCCACCACGACGAGCCCCCGCTCGGCGACGACACCCCGGGCGAGGCTGGCCAGCAGCTTCTCCACCTCTTCGGTGGTCAAGCCGTAGGGCGGGTCCATGATGACCACGTCGAATGACCTGTCCGTGCCGTCGACGAACGTCTGGGCCTTGGCGGTGCGCACGTCTGCCTCCACCCGGATGGCTCGGGCGTTGGCCGAGATCAGCCCCGCCGTCGCCCTGTCCGATTCCACCAGCACGACGGGGTGCGCCCCCCGGCTGGCGGCCTCGAGACCGATGGCGCCCGAGCCCGCGAACAGGTCGAGGACCGAGCATCCGCTGAGGTGCTCCGAGGCGTCGTGGTCCACGGTGTCGAACCAGTTGACCAGCGAGGAGAACAGGCCCTCCCGGGTGCGGTCCGTGGTGGGCCGCGTGTTGTCGCCCTTCGGCGTCTCCAGACGGCGGCCCTTCGCCCGGCCTGCGATGATCCTGCTCACGTCTTCTCCATCCACTCGGCTGCGGCCACCTCTTCGGCCTTGGCCATGAGGTCTGCCAGCAACGGGTCTGTGCCTGACCGCGGGTCCGCCAGGACCTTCTCGGCCAGTTTCCTGGCGCGCATGATGACCTCCGCATCATCCAACGCGCGCAACAACTTCAGCGAACCGGCTCCGGACTGGGCAGCGCCCAGCACGTCACCCTCGCGGCGCAGCCGCAGATCCAGTTCTGCCAGCTCGAAACCGTCTGTGGTGGTGGTCAGCGCGGTGAGCCGCGTGTGGGCGTCCAGGTTGTCGCCGATGGCCGCCAGCAGTAGGCACAGGCCCGCGTGGCCGCCCCGGCCGATGCGGCCGCGGAGCTGATGCAGCTGGGAGAGGCCGTAGCGGTCTGCGTCCATGATCACCATGACGGTGGCGTTGGGCACGTCCACCCCCACCTCGATGACGGTGGTGGCCACCAGCACGTCGAGGTCGCCCGCCGCGAACGCGGCCATCGCCGCATCGCGGTCCTGCACGTGTTGCTTGCCGTGCACGACGCCGATCCGGAGGCCTTCGAGCGGCCCGGAGGCCAGCAGCGGAGCGAGTTCCTCCACGGCGGTGAGCCCCTCCCCCTCTTTCGCCGTGATCGCCGGGCACACGACGAAGGCCTGGCGCCCCTGGCCGACCTCCTCGCGCACCCGCTCCCAGGCGCGCGTGACCCAGGTGGGGCTGCGGTGGGTGTCGACGAAGACTGTCTGCACCTCCGCGCGTCCCGCGGGCCGTTCGCGCAGTTCGCTGGTCTCGAGGTCACCGAAGACCGTCATGGCGATGGAACGCGGGATGGGGGTGGCGGTCATCACCAGGGTGTGCGGCTTGTGTTCCGCCTTGGCGGACAGCGCCGCCCGCTGCTCGACGCCGAAGCGGTGCTGTTCATCCACCACCACCAGGCCCAGGTCGAAGAACTCGACGGGATCCGACAGCAGGGCGTGCGTGCCGACGACGATGCCCGCCTCGCCCGTGACAATGGCGTTGAGGGCCTCCCTCTTGGCCTGCGTCGAGCGGGAACCGGTGAGCAGCACCACGCCCGTCGCGTCGGGATGGGCACCCAGGGAGCGGCCCTGGCCCAGGTCTCCCATGAAGCGCGTGATGGTCTGGAAGTGCTGCTTGGCGAGCACCTCCGTGGGGGCGAGCAGTACAGCCTGGCCGCCGGAATCCACCACCGCGAGCATGGCGCGCAGCGCCACCAGCGTCTTGCCTGAGCCCACCTCGCCCTGCAGCAGGCGGTTCATGGGGGCAGGGCGCGCCAGTTCGTCGAAGACCTGCTCGCCGATGGCGAGCTGACCCTTCGTCAGCGTGAACGGCAGCCGCTCGTCGAACGCGTCCAGCAGCCCACCCACCCGCCGGGGGCGGGGTGTGGCCAGTTCCCCGGCGTACTGGGCGCGACGGTGGGCCATGGCCAACTGGATGCCGAAGGCCTCGTCGAACTTGAGCCGCGCCTTGCCCACCTCCGCCTGCTGCCTGTCCGTGGGCTCGTGGACGGCGGTGAGAGCCTCCTGGAACGGCAGCACACCGGCCTCCTGCACCACCCACGGGGGCAGCGTGTCGCCGGCGACGGCGGGCAGTGCCATCTGGATGGCTTCCGCGATCACCCACGTGGGCAGCTTGCCGTGCGCCGGGTAGAGGCCCACCAGCGTGGAGCGCTGCACCGCACGGCTCATGGCGGCGCGGTTCTGCTGCTTCTCGGTCTTGGGATTGCGCACGGCGGCACCGTCCAGCATCACGAACTCCGGGTGCGTCAGCTGCAGTTGGTCACGGAAGACGCCGACCCTGCCGATGAAGATGCCGCGTCTGTCTCCAGAGAGCAATTCCTTCACCCACCAGTCCGCCATGTTGCTGGCGCGCCCGTAGGACGAGTTGTTCTTCACCCTCGGGGCGAAGAACGTGACGTCCACATCCGTCTGCCCGTCGGTGATGACCGCGTTGACGCGGAACTGGCCGTTGGATTCGGCCTTGGCGGCCCCCTTCACCTGGGCCACCAGAGCCGCGTCCTCGCCGACGCGCAGGCCGGAGAAATCCGACATCTCTGAGCCGGCCAGGTACCGGCGCGGCACGTGCCGCAGCAGGTCGTCGACAGTGTGGATGCCCAGCTTGGCGAATTCCTTGGCCGTGGGCCCACCGACCACGTCTCCGAGACGTCGGTTCAGTTCGCGGTAGAGGGTGGTGCGCCACATGCGCATAACCCTACCGAGCGCCGCGGACAGTACGATCGGCCATCATGTACCGCCTGATCTTCTGGCCGGTCCTCATGCCGTCCTTCCTGTTCGCGGTCGGCGCGGGGGCCATGCTGCCCGTCATGGTGTTGGCCCTGCTCCAGCTCGGCGCTTCGGAGTCGTTCGCCAGCGCCACCATGGCACTGTTCGGCGCGGTCGCGCTCATCGTCACCGTGCCGGTGGGGGCCGTCATCGACAAGGTGGGCGACAAGAGGGCCATGACGCTGGCCACGATCTCCTCGGCGGTCCTCTTCGGCCTCAGCGTGGTGGCGCTGGCCTACCCGTCGTCGTTCTCCCTGGCGCTGTTCGTGGGCGCGCTCGTATTGCAGACGCCCGCCGCGGTCGCGTGGAACCTGGCGCGCCAGGCGGTGCTGGCGGAGACGGTCCCGGAGGCCCAGCGTGGCCTCGCCATGACGGCACTGGGCGGCACCATGAGGGCCGGCAACCTCGTGGGCCCGCTGTGCGGAGCCCTCCTGCTGCTGTGGCTCCCCCTGTGGTCGGTCTTCGTCCTGGGCGCCGTCATGGCGGTGGTGGCCACGGGCATGCTGTACATCAAGAGGCTCAACCGCGACTTCGATGCCCAGGTCCAGCGCAACAAGGCGGCGCACCAGCAGGACGAGGCCACCGTCGGCGTGCGGTGGGCGGCAGTGAACCTGGCCGGCATCGCGATGACCACCCTGACTGTGGCCCGCATCGCGCAGCCCATCCTCATCGCCCTGTGGGGCGTCCACCTCGGCTGGAACGAGGCGCAGATCTCGTTCCTCGTCGCGATGGGCTCCGGCATCGAACTGCTGTTGATGATGCCCGGCGGCTACGTCAAGGACGCGATGGGCAGGGCCTTCACCCTGGTGGTGTGCCTGGTCGTCTACGGTTCCGGCTTCGCGCTTGCGGCGCTGTGGCCCACGTCGTTCGGCTTCATCGCGGCGGTGGTCGTCATGAGCGTCGGCAACGGACTGGGCGCGGGCATCAACATGACGATCGGCGCGGACCTCTCACCGGCGAGGGGGCGCGCGAAGTTCCTGAGCATCTGGGCGATGTTCAGCCAGGGCGGGGCGCTGGGTGGGCCGCTCTTGATCTCGGGGCTGCTCGCAGCGGCGTCCCTGCCGGTGGCGATGTTCAGCGTCGCCGCGGTAGCCGGGGCCGGCGCCGCGTGGATGGCCGCGTGGGCACGCGTCATCGGGCTGCCCGGCAGGCGGAGGCAATAGAGAACCGGCGGCCCGCTCAGCGGACCGCCGGTTGTCAGATTGTCTCAGCTCAGCGCGCGACCTTGCCGGCCTTCAGGCAGGAGGTGCAGACGTTGACGCGCATAGCGGCACCATTGACGGTGGCGCGGACGCGCTGAATGTTCGGGTTCCAGCGACGGTTGGTCTTCTTCTTCGACCAGGGCTTGTTGTGACCGAAGCCGGGTCCCTTGGCGCAAACTTCACACTTGGCAGCCACTGGAATCTCCTTGTTGGTTCGTTAGGGGTACCTTCAAAAAGGCAACCGCACAATGCTAACCCGTTGCGGACAGATTCGCCAAACCGGGGAGCGGTTCAGCTCTGCCGTCCGGTGGCCATCGCATTGACCTCGTAGGACGTGTTGGTGGCTTCGAAGAAGTTCACCAACTGCAGGGTGTCGTTGGCCGTGGCCATCCACTTTGCGGGGTTGGGCACATGATACTCGGGCGCGAAGCCGAGCTCCTCCAACCGTCGATCCGTGAGGTAGCGCACGTAGTCGTTGACCAGTTCGGCGTTCAGCCCCAGGATGCCGCGCGGGAGCAGGTCTCGGTTGTAGGCGACCTCCAGGTCCACTGCCGACAGGATCATCTCCCGGATCTCGGCCGCGAACTCCTCCGTCGCGATCTCCGGGTTCTCCTCGAGCACGGTCAGGATCAGATTGATGCCGAACTTGAGGTGGAGCGACTCGTCGCGCACGATCCAGTCGATCAGCGAGCCGAAGTTGCGCAGCAGGTTGCGCTGCCTGAACGACAGGGCCACCATGAACCCGGAATAGAACCAGATGCCCTCGAGGATCACGTTGTAGGCCACCAGGTTGCGGACGAAATCCTGCTTGCCGGCCACCGTCGAGATGTCGAGGGTGTCCTGCGTCATGCGCCGGATGTAGCGCACCTCGAACTCCTCCTTGGCGGCCATCGACGGCACGCTCACATGCGACTCGTAGGCCGCCTCCCTGTCGACGGGAAACGTCTCCAGGACGTACTCGAACGCCATGCAGTGGTTGGCCTCCTCCCACATCTGCTTGGCAAGGTAGAGATGCGCCTCGGCCGCGTTGACGTAGGGGTAGACGCCGAACGCGAGCGCCTTGTTCACCAGGAGTTCGTTGGGGTTGAAGTAGCTCATCAGATGGGTCAGGGCATGGCGCTCGTCGTCGCTCATGCGGTGGAAGTCGGCCAGGTCCTCCCCCAACTGGATCTCGTTGGGGAACCAGGTGTTGGCCACGGCCTGGTTGTACAGGTCGTAGGCCCAGGGATAGGTGACGGGTTTCAACAGGAGCCCGTCCTGGATGCCGGCGCCGAGGATGCTCATGGGTGTGTCCTTCGTGGGAGTGGGGTCGTCACTGGCAGGAATCGCACTGGAGGCGCTCCTGGGGGTCGACGGGGCAGGCGGCCCCGTCGACGATGTCGATCTCGACGGCGGGCCGGGCCACCGCCACCGCCGCAGCCACCGGGCGGGCGGCACCGAAGCCCCGTCGCGGCGCTCCCCCAGCGCCGGTCAGTTCAGCCGCCTTGTTGATCCTGACCGTGCTCTGCTCCGCGGTGTGGCGCGGCATCATGTGCAGGTAGTAGGTGGTCTTCACACCCATCCGCCAGGCGAGTTGGTAGAGGTCCTCCATGGTCGCCACGTCGCGGTCCGCGAGGTAGATGTTGCGGCTGATGGCCTGGTCGATCCACTTCTGCGCGCGGGCCGCCACCTGCACGTAGGCTGCGGGGTCCACCTGGAAGCTCGTCCGGTAGGTGGCCTTCAGGTGGGCCGGCACCGTGGGCAGCACGCTGAGGTCGCCCTGACTGCGTAGGAGGTCGTCGCGCACCTCCTCCCACAGGCCCAGGGCCTTGAGGTCGTCCACGAGGTTGCGGTTGACCTCCAGGAACTTGCCGGACGACGTGGCCCGGCTGAACAACTGCGAGAACTGGGGATCGATGCCGGGAGTGGTACCGGCGACCAGCCCGATGGAGGCGGTGGGCGCGATCGCCAGCAACGTGGCGTTGCGGATGCCCCCGCGGACCTTGGCCCGCAGCGCGTGCCAGTCCATGCGTTGCGTCCGGTCCACGGTGACGCGCACGCCCCGGTCCTCCTCGAGGGCGTCGAGCGAGTCGATGGGTACCCACCCCTGGGACCAGCGGGAGCCCACGAAATTGCGGTAGGGGCCGCGCTCGCGGGACAGGTCACAGGAGGCGTCGATCGCATGCCAGCTGATGAACTCCATCACCTCGTCGATGAGCTCATAGGCGGCCTCCGAGTCGTAGGCGTGGCCCAGCTTCTCGAGCACATCGGTGAAGCCCATCACGCCCAGACCGACGGCACGGTTGTCGCGGTTGGCGCGCTCTGCCTCGCCCACCGACGAGATGGTGATATCGACCAGGTTGTCCAGTTGTCGCACCGCCGTGCGCACGGTGGCAGCCAGCCTGTCCCAGTCGAACCCGAGCCCGACGAGGTGCCGGGCGAGGTTCACCGACGCCAGGTTGCACACCGCGATGTTGTCGACGTCCTGCGGCAGGCAGATTTCGGTGCAGAGGTTGGACAGGTGGATGGTGCCGGTGTTGTTGTTCAGCGCGCGGGTGTTGATGGTGTCCTTCCACGTGAGCCACGGGTGCGAGGTCGTCTGCAGGGTCACCAGGATCTGGCGGTACTGCTCCCGCGCCCCGATCTTCCGGAAACGGCGCAGCTCGCCCGCCTCAGCCATCGCGACGTACTGGCCGTAGCGGGCGGAGAACGCGGCACCGTAGAGCTCGACGAGGTCCGGCGTGTCCAGCGGGTCGAACAGGTACCAGTCGGCGTCGTCGGCCACCCGCTTCATGAACTCGTCACTGATCCACACGGCGGTGTTGGCGGTGCGGACGCGGCGGTACGGGTCCCCCGAGTTCTGCTTCAGGTCGAGGAACTGGGGAAAGTCGAGGTGCCAGTTCTCCATGTAGAAGCACAGCGCACCGAACTTCTTCCCGCCGCGCGACACCGCCCGCAGCGTCGAGTCGATGGTGTGCATGAACGGGATGGGGCCGGTGGAGGTCGTCTGGTTGGACCGGATCGGGGACCCCTCGCAGCGCAGCTTCGACACCGACAACCCGATGCCGCCGGTGCCCTTCGTCAGCCACATCACGTCGCGCACGGACTTGCCGATGTGCTCGATCTCGTCCTCCATCTGCATCACGAAACAGTTGGACAGCTGTGCGTAGCTGGTGCCGGCATTGGCCAGGGTGGAGCCGGCCGCGAGGTAGCGCAGCCTGCTCATCGCCTCGTACAGCTCCAGCGCCACCGCAGTGGGGTCGGCCTCGTTCAGGCTGAGCCCCATCGCCACGCGCATCCAGAAGAACTGCGGCACCTCGAGCGGGCGACGGTGCTCACCGGCCAGCAGGTAGCGGTTGCGCATGGTGGTCACCCCGATGTGGCGCAGGAGGTCGTCGCGCTCGGGGCGCAGGGCGAGAGCCAGCGCCTCCAGATCGAACAGCTCGGCGAGCCGGGCATCGAGCAGCCCGCTCCCGACAGCCTTGGCGATCGTCGGGGCGAAGTGGGCCACGTGGAGTTGGCGGATGGTCTCCGGGCCGCCGTGGCCGAACAGGTCGTGGGTGTCACCGAAGACCAGCTTGTAGATGTGCTTGACCAGCAATCTGGCGGCGATGGTGTCGAAGGCCGGGTCGTCCTTGACGTTGGCCAGCGCCACCTGGATGACGGCCTCGTCGAGTTCTTCGGTGGTGATCTGGTCGAAGAGGGTGATCTCCACCTCGGAGCGGAGCTGGACGGCCCGCGTGAGGTCGTCGTCGAGGCCCCGGGCGGCGTCGGAGATGGAGGCGGCGACTTCGGCGCCGTCGTAGGGGACCAGGGAGCCGTCACGTTTGCGCACACGGATGGACATGGGTGTTTCCTCGCACTCGATGGGGAGTTCGAGAATGCGCGAAACACGATCCTGCGTACGGGCCGTTTCCACGCGGCTCTCGAACCGGACCCCGCGGATGCGGGGCCACGCAGGCAGGTCTTCGGACTCCTGAGCCACCTACTGGCCGTCGCTTCCCGGGGATCACCCAGTGCTGATGACGGCGGTCGTTCTCACTTACCGCTGCGGGACAGTTCCGGATTTGCACCGGATTCCCTCTTAGCCGACAACCCTGCGGTTGGCGGAACCTTGCGTTGCCGCAACCATATCTGGTGAATCACACGGATGTAAACACCATATATTGGGAATGCGAAAGGGGCGGGTGACACATCGTCACCCGCCCCCTCATGGCCTGATCAGCGGCCGCGGCCACCGCGTCGGCGCCCGCTGCCACCCTTGCGCTCGCCACCGTCGGACGGCGCCTGCGAATCCACCGGCTCTTCGAAGCGGTGGTACCCGGCGCCGTCGCAATGCTCGCACGGCTCGGTGAAGGCTTCCTGCAGGCCGGTGCCGATGCGCTTGCGCGTGAGCTGCACCAGACCCAGGCTGGTGACCTCCGAGACCTGGTGCCGCGTCCGGTCACGGCTCAGGCACTCGACGAGCCTGCGCAGCAGGAGGTCGCGGTTGCTGGGCAACACCATGTCGATGAAGTCGATGACGATCATGCCGCCCAGGTCACGCAGCCGGAGTTGGCGCACGATCTCTTCCGCAGCCTCCAGGTTGTTGCTGGTGACCGTGGCCTCGAGGTTGCCCCCGGCGCCGGTGAAGCGGCCGGTGTTCACGTCGATGACAGTCATGGCCTCGGTGCGGTCGATGACGAGCGAACCACCGGATGGGAGGAACACCTTGCGATCGAGCGCCTTGGCGATCTGCTCGTCGATCTTGAACTTCGCGAAGATGTCCTTGCCGTCATCCCCCACCTCGAAGCGCTCGAGGCGCTCAGCCAGGTGCGGGGCCACGTGTGACACGTAGGCCGCGATGGCGTCGTAGGAGTCCTCCGGGCCACCGTCGCCCTGGACGATGAGCTGGCCGAAGTCTTCGGTGAAGAGGTCACGCACGATCCGCAGGGTCAGGTCCGGCTCCGAGTACAGCGCCTGCGGGGCACTGCCCTTCTTGGACGCCTTCTCGATGACCTCCCACTGCGCCTTCAGGCGGTTCACGTCGCGGACGAGCTCGTCCTCCGGAATGCCCTCGGCGGCGGTGCGCACGATGACCGACTCGTTGTCGGAGATCAGCGAGCTGAGGATGCCGCGCAGGCGGTTGCGCTCGGTGTCCGGCAGCTTGCGCGAGATGCCGGAGAGGTGGCCACCCGGTGAGTACACGATGTAGCGGCCCGGCAGGGAGATGTGGCCGGTGAGGCGCGCACCCTTCGCTCCGACCGGGTCCTTGGTGACCTGCACCAGAACGGACTGGCCGGACTTCAGGACGTTCTCGACCTTGCGGTTCTCGCCGCTGACCTGGAAGGCGTCCCAGTCCACCTCGCCGGCGTAGAGCACGGCGTTGCGGCCACGGCCGATGTCGATGAACGCGGCCTCCATGCTGGGCAGGACGTTCTGGACCTTGCCGACGTAGACGTTGCCGATGAGCGACGCGGCCGAGGCCTTGTCCACGTAGTGCTCCACGAGGATGCCGTCCTCGACGACGGCCAGCTGCGTGTAGTCCTCCGACTGGCGGATCACGAGCTTGCGGTCCACCTGTTCGCGGCGGGCCAGGAACTCGGCCTCGCTGAGGATGGGTGCGCGGCGACGGCCTGCGGCGCGGGACTCCTTGCGGCGCTGCCGCTTGGCCTCCATGCGGGTCGAGCCTTCGATGCCCGTGACCTCGTCCTCGTGACCGGTTTCACCCGAGGACTCTCCGTTGCGACGGCGACGACGACGACGACGGCGCACTGTGACGCCTTCGCCATCCGCATCGTCGGCCGACTCGGGGCTGTCGGCGTGCTCGTCCGAATCAGCGGCGTCGGTGTCATCGTCGTCGGATTCGTCGGACGAGTCGTCGTCGCCCTCCGAATCCGCCCGACCACCACGACGGCGGCGACGGCCACCACGGCGACGGCGGCGACGCGTGGGACGGTCGTCGTCTGCCGAGTCCTCATCGGATTCCTCGTCGGAATCGTCGTCGGAGGTTTCGTCGTCCTGGGTCTCGGACTCGTCGGTGTCGGTATCGGCTTCGGTGTCGACGGTTTCCTCGTCGTCCTCGTCCTCGTCCTCGTCCTCAGCCTCGTCGTCCGCGGTTTCGGCCAGTGCCGAATCCGCCGCGATCGCGCCGGCCAGGGCGGCCAGCTGCGCGTCGCGGGCGGCGGCGGTCATGAAGGGGTCGCTCAGCACAGCCTTGCGGGCCTCTGCGATCTCCTCGGCCGCACGGAGCGCGGCGGCGATGGGGTCTTCGTCGGGATCTGCGGCGGTGCCGCGACGCTCAGGCGCTGCGGCCGGGCGGCTCACCCGACGACGGCGCCCCCTGGGCGCAGCCTCTTCGCGGGGGGTCTCCTCGCGGGGAGCAGCAGCTTCCTCCTGGGGCGCCTCAGCTTCTTCGGCGACCTCGGGGGTCGGGGTGCTCTCGATGGCGCGCGCCTCAGCGCGGCGGCCGAGGGCGCGTGACTGGCGGCCGCGGCCCAGGGCGGCGGGCTCGCGCTGCGGCTCGGGCTCGGGCTCGGCGTCAGCCTCGGGTGCGACGGTGGCCTCCGCGGTGGGTGCAGCCTCGGGGGCCGCGGCCTTGCGGGTGGCGCGCCGACGACGGGCGGGCTGGGCGGACTCGGCAGGCGCCTCGACGGGCGCCGGGGCCTCGGCCTGTACGGGCTGGGCTTCGGGTGCGGACTCGACGGCTTCGGTGGCGGTCTCGGCGGGCGAGCTCGGGGCCTCCGAGGGGGCGGCGGCCGCGGTGCTGCGCGTGGCGCGGCGACGGGCGGGCCGCTTCTCGGCGACGGGGGCGTCGGGCTGGACGACCTCGGGCTGGGCGGCCTCGGCCTGAGGCGACTCCGCCGGCTCACTGCCCTCGGCCTTCGGCTCCACGTCGACCTTGCGGCGACGGGTGGTGGTGGTGCGGGTGGTGGGCTTCGTCGAGGCG
>NZ_PQFE01000011.1:0-87721 GCF_022342445.1 Tessaracoccus sp. ZS01
CGCATGGGCGACAAGCTGCTAGACGCAATCGTGATCAACACCGGGCCAAACGCCTACCGGCGTCCCGACGGCATCGCTGTGCTCCCCCTCGGACTCCTCGCGCCGTGACTGGCCGACATCCGACTCTGCCGCTGGCGGGGAGTTTGATTCTCCCCGGGGGTGAGGGTGAGGGCCGTCCCGACGGGTAGCCCTCACCAAGTTTGAGGCTCGTCTCAGCGGCAAATGAGATCGCCCGCTGGGTTGATCGTGTCGTCGAAGCCGACTTCGCAGTCCAACATGTCCGCGGCGTCCTGAACCTCCTCGGGAACCGTGTCGACCACTGAGCGCTCGTAGGTGACCCTGCGCTCATTCTGCACACCTTGGAAGCCGACCAGCTGCCCAGCTTCAGGGTCGATCATCAGCATCTCAGTGACCTCACCGCCTTCAAGGGTGAACAGAGCGACCTCGCGGCCATCGACGACCATTTCGTCGGCAACCGAAATGCCTGGCACGTCCTTGAGTACCTCGAACATGGCGGAGCGGAGGTCGGCTGGGGGGGCTCCGTAGGTCAGCGCGTAGTCAATCAGGACGAACACGCCGGCGTCGGTGGAGGGCGCCCCTATCCCCTCCGCGTCTGCGTAAAGCCGCGAGCGCAGTTGCTCTGGGTCGCGCGGGAGCGAAGCGAGGAACGCGGGGCTCGGCCAACGCCAGCTGTCGACCATGGCGTTGGGGCTCTTGGTCAGGGTCCAGATCCGGTCCTCGCCCAGTGGTGGGCAGCCAGGTGTGGTGTCGTAGCTCTCGACGTACCAGCTGGGTCGGTTCCCATCCACCGCGAGGTAGTGCGTTTCGGTGAAGCTTTCACCGCACACCTCTCCGGTGCCGTAGTCGGCAGTCGCGGTCATCTTCCAGTATTGGTCCGCCGTCGCCGGCGGGTCGACGGCGTTGATGGCAGCTTCGGTCAGAATCTGATCGGCGCGGGCTGTGGCGCCTGTTCCGACCAGGTTGCTCACGCCGAAGGCGGTCACCATCACCACGGCCGCGGCCACCGCGCCGATCCGCCACCCCGCGTGACGTTTGGCCGGCGTCGTGGGCGCGATCGCCGTGACCAGGATGTGGCGGCGTTCGTCGTCGCTGTAGTCAGGGACGCCGGCAGCAGGGTCAGCGGCCCTCAGCAGGGTGTCAATGTCGGTCATGTCGGTTCTCCTTGAAGGTGGGGGGTGACGACGGCGAGTGTGAGAGCTGGATCGGAGTCATTGAGCAGCTGTTGGGCGCGCTGCCTGGCACGCTTGAGTCGAGTACGAGCGGCTGTATCGCTGAGGTCGAGGACCACTGCTATCTCTTGTGGAGTCAGCCCCTCCCAGGCCGTCAGCCGGAGGATTTCGGCATCTGTGGAGGAGAGTTGGCTGAGCACGCTTTCGGCTAGGACTCGGCTGGAGGCGTCGGCTCCGGCCTTGGGCGTGTCTGCCAGCGCCCCGGCGATCGCGTCTCGGAGATTGAGGCGCCGTGCCAGTCCCCGGCGTTCGTGGGAAACCACGTGATGGGCAGTGCGTAGCAGCCAGGGAAGAGCAGGCTCGGGGACATTGGGGCGACGCTTCCAAGCGATGCCGAACACCTCTGAGACCACATCGTCAGCCGCATCCGGGCCCACGCGTCGGATCGCAAAGGCCCTGACTCGTTTCGAGTAGAGGTTGAATAGGCTCTCAAGCCATTCCTGATCTCGCGGCGGGGGAAGCTCTCTCATGCTCAGTAGTTCCCGCTCCTCGCCGCATCGTGACAGCCCATTCTGCCGACTGTCCGATTCTGCCGGACAGGGGACACCGCTGTGCTTCCGGCTGCTCACCCGCTGAACGGGGGGCAAATGCCACAAAGACAGGCCACCGGAGGCGCCGCCCAACCGCTGCTCTTCGCCGATCTGCGATTCCCATACGGCCAACGGCGGCGCCAGACATTCGCTCTCATGCCGCTAGCCGTGCCCGATGCTCACGAGGTCGCACCGCCCTAGTGTGTTGCCATGGACACCATCCCACTGACCAGCCTGCTGCCACCCGGCTTCGATTCGGAGCAGTACAAGGTCCACTTCGCCGTCTGGAACCAGATGACGCATCCGATTGATGTTCTGGCGGCTGATCAGGAGGAGTGGCAAGGATGGAACTCGTGGCGGAGTGTCAACAACGACTTCAATCGCGAGTTCATTTTCTCGGTGGCCCAGGACAAGCACGACGCGACACTTTGGCTTTTCGGGGGAATCTGGGAGGTGCTTGAGCGCCGGCCTGAACAGCACGCGCATTCGTACACGGTGGCATTACGCGAGGACCTGATGGGCCCGTTCATCCGCCGCCTGTGGATCCGCCACAAGCGGTCCGGTCGCAACATTCGACTCAGGATGGAGTCCGTTCTTCCTACGATGACGGTCTCGTCGATCCTCGAAGAGCCATTCACCGGACACCCGTTCCCGGGGCATGATCAAATCAATCACAGCTTGGCGGACCTCCAAGTTGTCGTCAGGCAGGCGCGGGCTGACTGGCGGATCGCGCTGGAGAGCATGAAAGGCGTATATGTCATTCACGATAAAGAGACTGGTCATCGGTATGTTGGCTCCGCATATGGCGACACGGGCATCTGGCAGCGTTGGTCGCATTACGCGACTACTCTGCACGGCGGGAACGTTGGCCTTGAGGCGCTCCTCGCCGAGAAGGGCGAGGAATGCTACCGGACCAGCATGCGCTTTGCGCTGCTCGAGTATTGGTCGATGCGTACCGACGACGGGCACGTACTGCAGCGCGAGTCATACTGGAAAGACGTGCTTCACGCGCGCTCGTTGGGGCACAACAAGAACTAACAGATCGCGGTGAGTCTCAGCGTGGGAACCGAGTACGGGCGCCCTTCGAGTTTCATGTCGACGACCAAGGTACGGCTCCATGGAACGCCGGTCGGAGGGCACTCGCCCAAGTCATGCGTAGGCGGAACACGCTCATCTGCTGCTGCGAGCAACCGGGTCAGTCGATGGCTCGTGCGTCCAAGAGTCGCTTAACAGCGTGCAGGTCCTGGTCTCGCTTCCGCTGTAGACGCCCACGCGAATCAGACGCGAGGTCTTGCGGCGTGATGATCACCAGACGGAGCCCGTTCTGAGGGATCAGCTCTTCGCGTCGGGCATCGTATAGGGCTCGCTGGAGTCCTCGATGTACTCCGCTGACGGTGAGGCGCTCAGGCTTGTCGAAGTGCCGCACCGGGCGAAAGTGCTGCATTTCTCGGTACTCCACGACCAGGTTCGCTTTCGGCCAGTACCCGTCGACCGGCAACCGGACCTGCCGACCGGTCTCGCTGGCATCCCCTCGCAGCCAGTCGAACTTATGCTGACGTAGCCCTACCTCGTTCAACACAGAGTCACAAAGGGCCAAGACGTAGGCCTCGTCGCTGTTCTCGCGTCCCATGAGTTCGACCGTAGCTCAACGAGGAACATTCGGTCATGCCGCGGGCTCCCGCCGGGCCAGCAGCTGGTGGCCGAATTACATGGGGGTAACTTATCGACAGCTGGGGACAACCTTGTGGATAAGTCTGTGTAGAGGATGTGGACGACCGCTCGAATCAGTGGATAGTCGGGCCCGGCGAGACTGCATCCGCTGGCAACAAAGGTCCGTTGGAGGTGACCGCATCCAGGCGACTCTTGTTTTCGAGTCGCTCTAATGGTCTCCGCGGTGAACCGGTAGGCCTTCTCGCGCGATAGCAGCGGGGCCGGGCCGGTGCACCAAAGTTGCCCACTACAGGTTCCGTCCCATGCAGCATCCCAGTTCGGGTACGGGGCATGATTACCCCATGAAGCGCATCGGGTTCCTCTCCTTCGGCCACTGGACACCGCACCCGCAGTCAGCCGCGCAGTCGGCCTCCGACGTGCTGCTCCAGTCCATCGACCTCGCTGTCGCCGTCGAGGAACTGGGCGCCGACGGCGCCTACTTCCGGGTGCATCACTTCGCCAGGCAGCTGTCCTCGCCGTTCCCCATGCTCGCCGCGATCGGCGCGAAGACCAGCCGCATCGAGATCGGCACCGGCGTCATCGACATGCGCTACGAGAACCCCCTCTACATGGCGGAAGATGCGGGGGCCGCAGACCTCATCTCAGGCGGCAGGCTCCAGCTCGGCATCAGCCGCGGATCGCCGGAGCAGGTGCTCGACGGCTACCGCCTCTTCGACCACATCCCCCGCGAGGGTGAAACCGACGCCGACATGGCCCGCCGGCACACCACGCGCCTCCTGGAGGTCCTCTCCGGCGAGGGATTCGCCGAGCCCAACCCGCGCCCCATGTTCGCCAACCCGCCGGGGCTGCTGCGGATCGAGCCGCACTCGGAAGGGCTCCGCGAGCGCATCTGGTGGGGCGCCGGCTCCCGCGCCACCGCCGAGTGGGCGGCGGAACTCGGCATGAACCTGATGAGCTCGACGCTGGTCACCGAAGCCACCGGCCAACCGTTCGACGAACTCCAGGCCGAGCAGATCCAGGTCTTCCGCGACGCGTGGGCAGCAGCCGGCCACGAGCGCGAGGGGCGCGTTTCGGTCAGCCGCAGCATCTTCCCGCTGGTCACCCAGGAGGACCAGAACTACTTCGCGCTCGAACGGCGCAGCCGAGACCAGATCGGGATGATCGACGGTGGCCGCGCCACCTTCGGCAAAACCTACGCGGCCGAACCCGAGGTGCTGGTGGAGCAGTTGGCGCAGGACGCCGCGATCGCCGCGGCCGACACCGTCCTGCTGGCGGTGCCGAACCAGTTGGGCGTTGACTACTGCGCCCACGTCGTCGGGTCGGTGCTGGACGTGGCCCGAGAGCTGGGCTGGCGCTGAGCATGGGCACGTTCACTTCGCGGACACCTCGGGTCAGTAGGGTGACCCCGCCCACCTGACTGAGGAGACCCACCGGATGCTGTTGCGCAGCGAGCTCGCCCCACCGCCCCGAACCCTCGTCGAGATCTTCCGCGAGACGGTGGCGCTGTACCCGGACGAGCCCGCGCTGGACAACGGCGCCGCGTCGCTGACCTATGCCGAGTTCGACGAGGCCGCCAATGCCGTGGCCGACGACCTCGCCGCCCGGGGCGTCGGCATCGGCGACAAAGTGGGTGTGCGCATCGCCTCCGGCACGCTCGATCTGTACATCGCCATCATGGGCATCCTCGTCGCCGGCGCGGCCTACGTGCCGGTCGACGCCGACGACCCGGACGAGCGGGCCCGCACCGTCTTCGACGAGGCGCACGTGGCCGCCGTCCTCAGCGACGGCCTGGTCGTGCGACCCGCCGCCTGGCTGGCCACCCGCGCAGAAGCCCCATCAGCAGGCGACCCCGGCCTCACCGACGACGCCTGGGTGATCTTCACCTCAGGCTCCACCGGCAAGCCCAAGGGTGTCGCGGTCACCCACCGGAGCGCCGCCGGTTTCGTCGACGCCGAATCCAGGCTGTTCCTCGTCGACGACCCCATCAACGCCGGCGACCGCGTCATGGCCGGACTCTCCGTCGCCTTCGACGCCTCGTGCGAGGAGATGTGGCTGGCCTGGCGCTACGGCGCCTGCCTCGTGCCCGCGCCGCGGTCGCTCGTCAAGAGCGGCATGGACCTCGGGCCGTGGCTCGAGGCCAACCGGCTCACCGTCGTCTCCACCGTGCCGACGCTGCTGTTGCTCTGGCCCGCGGAGGCGCTCGCCGGGGTCCGCCTGCTCATCCTCGGCGGCGAAGCCTGCCCTCCGGAGATCGGGCTGCGCTTCGCCACCCCCACCCGCGAGGTGTGGAACACCTACGGTCCCACCGAGGCGACAGTGGTGGCGTGCGCCGCACAAGTCCTCCCCAACGAGCCGGTCCGCATCGGCCTCCCCCTCGACGGTTGGGATCTGGCCGTCGTCGACCCCGACGGGCACCAGGTGGAGGAGGGGGAGCTGGGCGAGCTCATCATCGGCGGCATCGGCCTGGCCCGCTACCTCGACCCGGCCAAGGACGCGGAGAAGTATGCGCCCATGCCCACGCTCGGCTGGGACCGCGCCTACCGCAGCGGCGACCTCGTCCGATTCGACCCCGCAGGCCTCCTCTTCCAGGGCCGGGCCGACGACCAGGTGAAGGTCGGCGGCCGCCGCATCGAGCTGGGCGAGATCGACTCGGCCCTCCTGGACCTGCCGGATGTCACGGCTGCGGCCTCGGCGGTCCGCAAGACGGAATCGGGCAACACGCTGCTCGTCGGCTACGTCACGGTCACCCCCGCCTTCACGCTCAGCGACGCGATGGAACAGCTACGCGCCGGCCTGCCCGCCGCCATGGTGCCGCGGCTCGCCGTCGTCGACGACCTGCCGACGCGGACCTCGGGCAAGATCGACCGCGACGCGCTCCCGTGGCCCCTGCCCAGCTCGCCCGACGACCAACTCGCCCTCGCCGGCACCCAGGCCTGGCTGCGCGACCTCTGGCAGGACGTGCTCGGGGCGGCTGTCGCCTCCGTCGACGACGACTTCTTCACCTTGGGCGGTGGCAGCCTCACCGCGGCCCAGATGGTGGCCCGGGTCCGCGAGCGGCAGCCCGAGGTGACGGTGGCCGACATCTACGACCACCCCACGCTGGCCGGCCTCGCCGCCTACCTCGACGCGATGGAGGCCCCGCGCTCCCGGCTCAACGCCAACGTGCGCCCCGTCCCGCGCAAGACACAGATTGGGCAGATCATCGCGCTGCTGCCGCTGCGGACGTTCGCCGGGCTGCGCTGGCTGACCTATGTCGCTCTGGGGGCCAACATCGGCGCGCTCCTCTGGCTGGGCTGGGTGCCCACCGCCCCGTGGCTTCTGGTGGTGCTCGGCTGGCTGCTGTTCATCTTCGCGCCGGGGCGGATGCTGCTGGCCGCGGGAGCGGTGCGGGTGGTGCTCGCCGGCATCGGCCCGGGTGCCTACCCCCGCGGCGGCAAGACCCACCTGCGCCTGTGGCTCGCGGAGCGCATCGCGGACGAGTTGGGCGCCGCCAGCGTGGCCGGAGCGCCGCTGATGAAGTGGTACGCCCGCCTGCTGGGCGCCGACATCGGCCGCGACGTGGACCTGCACACCGTCCCGCCCGTCACCGGCATGCTCACGCTCGGCAACGGCTGCTCGTTGGAGCCGGAAGTGGACCTCACCGGCCACTGGCTGGACGGCGACACCCTCCACCTCGGCCCCGTCGTCGTCGAGGCCAGGGCCGTGGTGCGCGCCCGCAGCACCCTGGTGGCGGGCGCCGTCGTCGGCCGAGGCGCGGAGGTCGCGCCCGGCTCCACCGTCACCGGGCACGTCCCCGACGGCGAGTTCTGGTCCGGCGCGCCGGCACAGCACGTCGGCGCCAACCGAGGCCCCTGGGACGAGAAGCTGCCCTCGCGCAGACCTGCATGGCAGGCGGCGTACGCGGCCATGAGCCACGTCATCTCCCTCATCCCCGTGCTCGGTGTGCTCGTCGGGTTGGCCGTGGTGTGGCCCGCGCTGTCGGGCGCCCAATCCCTGGCCCAGGCGCTGGGCCGGGCGCTCGCCTGGCTGCCGCTGTCCGTGACCGCCGGCCTCGCCGTGGTGGCGCTGGTCATCCTGGGCCTCGTGCGCCTCCTCGGTCGCGGCCAGCGCCCCGGCCACTTCCCCACCGAGAGCGGGCCGGCCTGGCGCGCCTGGGCCATCTTCCGCATCCTCGACGAAGCCCGCACCTGGCTGTTCGGTCTCTACGCCTCCACCTGGACCCCTGCCTGGCTGCGCGCGCTCGGCGCGAAGATCGGGCCGGGCGTCGAGGCGTCCACCGTGCTGCTGCAGCCCAGGCTGACCACCGTCGCCGAGGGCGCCTTCCTCGCCGACGACACCCTGCTCGGCTGCTACGAGCTGGGCGGCGGCTGGCTCCGCATCGACAACGTGAAGATCGGCCGCCGGGCCTTCCTCGGCAACTCCGGCATGGCCGCGCCGGGCCGCCGGGTACCCAAGGGGTCGCTGGTGGCCGTGTTGTCCGCCGCGCCACGGCGACAACTGGCCAAGCGCGGCACCTCCTACATCGGCAGCCCACCGTCGAAGCTGCGCCGCGACACCGGCGCCGGTGACGAGAGCCGCACCTTCGAGCCGCCCACCGCGGTGAAGGTTCAGCGCGCGTTGGTGGAGCTGTGCCGGCTCACAGCCTCCTGGTTCGACGCCGGGTTGAGGCTCCTTGCCGTTGCCGCCCTGCTCACGTTGGCGTCGACGCACTGGCTGCTGGCCGTTGCCCTGTCGGGTGTCGTGCTGGCGGCCACCGGTGTCGTCGGTGTGGCCATCGCCACCGGTGTGAAGTGGGCGCTCGTCGGCAAGGTCACCAAGGCCGAGTACCCACTGTGGAGCTCGTTCGTGTGGCGCAATGAACTCGCCGACGCCTTCGTCGAGCAGATCGCCGCCCCGTGGTTCGCGCGCGTGGTCACGGGTACCCCGCTGCTCGGTCTGTGGTTCCGGGCCATGGGCGCCCGGATCGGGTCCGGTGTCTGGTGCGAGACCTACTGGCTGCCGGAGCCGGATCTCATCGAGCTCCGCGACGGGGTCAGCGTCAACCGTGGCTGCGTGGTGCAGACCCACCTGTTCCACGACCGGGTGCTGAGCCTGGATCTCGTCACGATGCGGGCCGGATCCACCCTGGGGCCCAACGGGGTGATCCTGCCGGCGGCCGTGATCGGGCGGTTCGCGACGATCGGGCCCGGCTCCCTGGTGATGCGCGGCGAGTCCGTCCCCGACGGCACGCGGTGGATCGGCAACCCGATCGCGCCGTGGATCGAGGACGAGGACGTGCCGGTCGCCGCGTCGAGCGTGACAGGATAGGCCCCGATGAAACCCGCCGATTACGCATTCGGGCACGGGGATGAGCGTTTCGACGTCACCCACTACAGCCTGGACCTCGCCTGCAACGTGACCACCAACCGCCTCACGGCGAAGGCCGAACTGACGTGTGTGGCGCTGGCCGACCTCACGGACGTGCAGCTCGATCTCCACTCGCTCAAGGCCGACAAGGTGCTGGTCGACGGTGCCGCCCCGGCCAAGGTGACGCACAAGGGCGCGCGGCTGACGGTGAAGCTGGCCAAGCCCGTGAAGGCGGGGCGCCCGTTCGCCGTCTCGGTGAAGTACTCGGGCAAACCCAAGCCGGTGCCCGGCCTGTTCGGCGGCGCGGGCTGGGAGGAGCTGACCGACGGCATCCTGGTGTCGTCGCAGCCGTACGGGGCGCCGTCGTGGTTCCCGTGCAACGACCGGCCGACGAACAAGGCCAGCTACCGGGTGGCCGTGAAGTACGCCGGGTCGTACTGGGCCTCCTGTAACGGCACCGTGGTCGAGCACGTCGCGCGCGGCGGTCAGCACCAGTGGGTCTTCGACCAGCCGGAGCCGATGCCCACCTACCTCGCGGCGCTGCACATCGGCGTTGGGGTGTCGCGGCCCGTCGCGTCCGGGGCGAGCGTGCCCGTGGAGATCGTGCATCCGCCCCTCGTCAACGTGGGCGTGGGCAGCGCCTTCGAGCGGCAGGGCGAGATGGTCACGGTGTTCGAGGAGATGTTCTGTCCCTATCCGTTCGGCGGGTACCGGGCCGTGGTCACCGAGGACGCGCTCGAGATCCCCCTCGAGGCGCAGGGCATGAGCATCTTCGGCGCCAATCACGCGGCTGCCGGCTGGGCCAATGAGCGGCTCGTCGCCCACGAGTTGGCGCACCAGTGGTTCGGCAACAGCGTCACCGTCGGCAACTGGAGCGACATCTGGCTGCACGAGGGTTTCGCCTGCTACGCCGAATGGCTGTGGTCCGAGGCTTCCGGCGGGCGGCACGCGGCGTCGCACGCCCAGGAGCACTGGCGGCGGTTGGCGGCCCTGGCGGTGCCCGGCCCGCTCGTGGACCCGGGGCCGGCGCGCATGTTCGACGACTGGATCTACAAGCGCGGCGCCCTCACCCTGCACGCCCTCCGGGCAGAGATGGGGGAGGAGCGGTTCTTCACCGTGTTGAGGCAGTGGAACGTGCGACACCGGTTCGGCGTGGTGTCGACGGACGATTTCATCGCCCTGGCGGAAGAGGTGGCCCAGCAGAAGCTGACCGCGCTCTTCGACGCCTGGCTGTTCAGCAAGAAGTTGCCGGCCCCGCAATGACGGCCAGCGCCGCCTGGTAGCCCTCGACCGGCAGGTCGGTCAGGGTCACGGGCGGCCGTCCAGGGGCGACGGCGGCCCCACCCAGATCCTGGACGGATGACGGCTCCACGTGGAGCCCGCAGCCCCAGGCCTTGAGCGCGGCTTCCTTCCGCACCCAGGCAGCCGTGCGGGCCGCGGCATCCGGGTAGGGGGCTTCGATGCGGTGGCGCAGCACGCGGTCCAACGCCGGGTCCGCGGCGGCCTCAGCTGCCTCGATGTCCACCCCGAGCGCAGCGGCGCGGCCGAAGGCGACGAGTACCACACCGTCGGCCCTGGAGAGGCTGACGGCGAGCGGAAGGGTGTCGCCGTGAAGGGTCAGCGTGGGAACGCCGTGGGCAGTACTCCCGCAATGATGGCACCGGTGGCTCACGCGGAGATCGGCCGGATCGAGGCGACGGGCCTCCGCCACCGCCTTGATGAGCAGGTCGTGGGCATCGCCAGCCCCGTGAGCGACCCGGATGGTGGTCTCGCCGACGGTCAGGGACATGCGCGCAGCCTACGGGAGCCGATTCATCACTGGCTGCATGGAAACCGTGGGCCTGTGGCGTATAGATGGACATGGAGGCAGTGATGACCCGGTTCGAGTCCGCGACGGCGGGATTCGATCAGTACGTCGAGCAACGTGCTGGCGAGCTCTACTGGTCTGCCTGGCTGCTGACCGGTGACCACCAGCACGCCGAGGACCTCGTGCAGACCGCGCTGTCGAAGACCTACCAGCGCTATGCCACCTTCGATAGCAACCGCCACTTCGAGAGCTACGTCCGCACCACCATGTATCGCACGTTCGTGTCATGGTGGCGACGGCGGAGTTGGCGGTCCGAACTGCCCACCGAGGAGGCTCCGGAACGGGGTGCGCCCGACGAGATCGCCGACCCGGATCTGCATCGCGCCCTGGCGAACCTCCCGCGCCTCCAACGAACGGTGCTCGTGCTGCGCTACTTCGACGACCTGCCCATCCGCCAGGTGGCCGAAGTGCTGCGTCTCCCCGAGGGCACCGTCGCCTCCCACGCCTCGCGCGGCCTCTCCGCCCTGCGCCGGTCGCCGCACCTGAAGGACTGAGACATGAACGAGAACGAACTCTCCGACGCGATGCGCCGCTCGCTACCGCCCCGCCCCAACGCGAAGGGCTGGGCCGACGGCGCCCGCCGCAAGGCGCGCACCCGCCGCGTCACCGTCGCAGCCGCGGCTGTGGTGGCCGTGACGGCTCTCGCCGTCCCGCTGGTGACGCAGCTGTCGGGCGACCCCCGCGACATCGTCGCCTCGCCGGCCCCCACCACCGCGCCGCCCGAGCCCGCCGCGGCATGGATCCCGGAGGCCTGTCGCCTGACCGGCGCCGAACCGCTCGTCGACGGCGACCTCCCGGCCGACGCGGCCCGCCTCTGGCTGTGCGGCGCCCCCGCCAGCGACAGCTACCCGGTCGCCTTCGTCGGCGCCAGTGAACCCCTCGAGGGGGAGCGCGTGGCCGAGGCGCTGGACAGCTTCAACGCCCTGGCGCGCTCCGAGGGCGTCCTCGACTGCATGGGTGGCTTCCATGTGCCGTTCACCGCGGTGGCCGAGTATCCCGACGGCACCCTCAGGGGAGTCCGTATGGGTGGCTGCGGCGAACTGGTGGACGCCGTCGACTACACGGGCGGGTTCCGCGAGGGTGGCGACGCGTACCTCGCTACGCTCGAGAAGCTCTGGGCGGCCCAGCGCGACGACAAGGCCACGGCGTGGAACGGCATCGACGTCTCATGCACCGGGACAAGCCAGTCGCTGTGGTCCGAAGTGGACCCGGCACGCCTGACCCGCGCGTTGGCCTGCGTCGACGGGAAACCCGTGGAACTCCCCGCGGACCTCACCGACGACATGCTCGCCTCCGTCGCGACTGACTTCACCTCCGACGGTCGGCAGCCGCTGATCTTCGGGGCCCCGGAGTTCGTGCTGCTGACCGCCGCCGGCGACCCCGTCGCCCTGCTCCGGTGGGGCGACGGGTTGGCGTGGCACCACGACTCCGCCTACCGCACCTGGACCATGCCGGAAACCCTGCGCCAGCGCATCGACGACTTCCTCGCCCAGCTGCCGGCGCCAACCGCCCAGCCCACCGTCGACCCCACCTCCGCGCCCCTCCCCGAGGAGCCCCTGGAGGGTCTGATGCCGCAGGTGTGCGCCGACGTCGTGGGCGGCGTCCTGTCGCCCGACACGCTCGCACCCACCGACATCCTGCCCGACGGCGTGCAGCGGGCCTGGTTCTGCGGCGACCCCCGGGGCTTCGGCGGCGTTGGCCCCGTCGAGCCGCTGACGACGCAGCCCGACCGGATCGTTGAGGCGATCAACGGGCTGCCGGTCTCGACCGCCGACGCCTGCACAGAGGTGGGCGGCCCCACCTACCACGTGGTGCTCGACTACGCCGACGGCGAGCGTCGCGTCATCGCCATGGAGACCGTCAACTGCCAGTTCGTGGCGGGCACCCGCGAGGGCGGGGGCCAACTGGTCGACGACGTCCTGGCCCTGTGGCAGGCGCAGCGCGAGGCCACCCCGCAGCCCTTCACCGACGAGGTGGCCCTCTGCTCGCCCTACGACGGGAACGGCTACGCGCCGCGGCTGGATTCGGTGCTGCCCGTGCAGCGGGCCGAGCTGACCAGGGGCGTGGCGTGCGGCCTCCCCAAGGGCACAGGGGGCTTCGACGTGGCGCCCCGCGAGGTGGCGTTGCCGCCCGAGCTGGTGTTGGCCATGGGGCAGAGCCGGCTGGACCCCATCGACCCGCTCCAGCCCCAGCACGCGGGCTGGCCCACGGGGCTCCCGGTGCTCATCATGCTGAACCAGTTCGGTGACCCGCTCAGCGGCAACGTCGGGCCGAACGCCGCCGCGGTGACGTTCATCAACGAGGTCACGGACGAGCAGGGCGTCTGGACGCCGACCGAGGCGGAGCGCGCCCAGCTCCTCGAGGTTCTCTCCACCATGCGCACTGAGGGCTGACCCGCGTCGCCCGCCTGCTAACCCCCCAGCAGGCGGGCGACACCGGCCGCGACGGCGCCGACGACCACCACCACCAGGTACGGGGCCTTCAGCCGCAGTGCGACGGCGGCCGCCAGCAGGGCCACGACCCGCGCGTCGAGCCGCACCTCCTGGCCCGTGACGAACGTATTCGCGGCCACCAGGCTGGCCAACAGCCCGACCGTGACGCCGTGGCTGAGCGGCAGCACCCACGGGTTCTCCAACCACCGCTCGGGCACGAGGTAGCCCACGAACTTCGTGCCGAACGCGATGAGGCAGGCCACCAGAATCCAGATCCACAAGCTCATTGCGCGTTGACCCTCCTGGTCTGCAGCACCGTCACCACGATGGCCACCACTGCGGCGAGGATGATCGGAATACCCCCGGGAACCACGGGTGCCACCAGGACGGTCACCACGGCGGCCAGCACCGCGATCACGATGGGGTCGCGGCCCTTCAGCCGGGGCCACAACAGCCCCAGGAACGCGGCGACGGCGGCGCCGTCCAGCCCCCACACTTTGGGGTCGCCCAACGCGTTACCTGCCAGCGCGCCCACGAGCGTGAAGAGGTTCCACAGCACGAACACCCCGAGGCCCGCGGCCCAGAAGCCGCGCCGCTCCTCGTCGCCGTCCTCGGTGCCGGACGCCACCGCGATGGACTCGTCGATGGTCACCTGGGCCGCGGCAAGCTTCCGCCAGCCGTGGGGCCGCAGCATGGCGTTGGCCGTCACGCCGTAGACCGCGTTGCGCACCCCCACCAGCGACGCCGCAGTGGTGGCCGCGCCGAGTGAGCCGCCGCCGCCCAGCACCCCGATGAAGGCGAACTGGGAGCCACCGGTGAACATCAGCAGGCTCAGCGCGCAGGCCTGCCACACCGACAGGCCGGCCACCACCGCCAGGGCGCCGAAGGAGATGCCGTACAGCCCGGTGGCCAGCCCAACGGACAGCCCGCGCTTCTGCGCGGGAGTCAGTGCCTTCACTCGTATTGCTCGCTCAGCTCGACGACGGGCAGGCGCATGGTGAAGCGCGCGCCGCCGTCGGGATCGTTGCTGGCCTTCACCGTGCCGCCGTGGGCCTCAACGGTGTGGGCCACGATGGACAGGCCCAGGCCGGTGCCGGGAGTGTTGCGCGCCTTGTCCGAGCGGTAGAACCGGTCGAAGATGTTGGGCAGGTCCTCTTCCTCGATGCCCGGCCCCTGGTCGATGATCGTCAGCGTGCCGTCCATCAGGAACACCCGGATGGTGGCCTCCGACGGGGAGAACTTCACGGCGTTGTCGAGCAGGTTCGTGATGGCGCGCTCCAGGGTGGAGGCGTCGCCCATCACGGGGGTGGATTCGAGCGCGACGTCGAAGTGCAGGTTGGGGCCCCGTCGCGCCGCCCGCGCGAGCGCGGATTCCGTGACCTCTGCCATGTCCAGCAGCTCGTGGTGTCGCTGCAGGTGGTCGTCGCGGGTGAGCGCGACGAGGTCGCCGACGAGGGCGGAGAACTCGCCCAGCTGGGCGGCCACGTCGCCGAGCACCTCGGAGCGGGCGCCCTCTGGCAACATGCCGGTGTTGTCGTCGGCCAGGAGTAGCTCGACGTTGGTGCGCATCGACGTGAGCGGGGTGCGCAGCTCGTGCCCGGCGTCGGCGATCAGCTGGCGCTGCTGCTCCCGTGACTGCTGGAGCGAACGCAGCATGGTGTTGAAGGAGATGGTGAGTTCGCCCAGGTCGTCGCGTCCGTAGATGCGGATGGGGTTGAGCTGATCGGTCTGGGTGACGGATTTCACCGCCCGCGAGAGCCGGCGAACCGGTGCCAACACAGCCCGGGCGGCCCACAGCGCGGCGGCGGTGGTGGTCAGGATGCCGAGCATGCCGGCGACGAACTGCACCACCCACAGCGAGCCGAGGGTGGCCTCGAGGGCCGTCAGCGGGCGCGCGTACATGACGGCGTAATACTCGCCCTCCACCCGCATCGGCACCGACACCATGCGGTAGGTCTGCCCCTCGAACTCGACGTTGCGCGCCGATGAGCCGGAGTTCAGGCGCGCGATCGCGATCTCTTCCGGGCCTGCGTACAGCGTCTCGCGCTGGCCCGACACCTGGCTGATGGTGCCCCTCGCGGAGACCACGCCCAGCAGGCCGCCGGAGGAACCGAGTGAATCGGGCGACAGGCCGCCCAGGGTCGCCACGTTGAGCGACACCGTGCTGGAGGCGTTCTGCGCCACCTGCACGAGTTCCTCGTCAAGCTGTTCCAGCAGGGACCACCGGGTGGTGACGAAGGAGGCGCCGCCCACGACGAGCACCGACGCGGCCACGCACACGGCGGTCAGCAGCGCCAGGCGCCACTGGAGCGACTGGCCGCTGACGAGACGACCGATCCCGCGTCGGAGACGGATCCACCAACTCCAGATCACGGGGGCGTTTCACGGAGGACGTAACCGATCCCGCGCACCGTGTGAATGAGGCGCGACCTGCCGCCGGCCTCAGTCTTACGGCGCAGGTAGCCGATATACACCTCGAGCGAGTTCGCCGTCGTTGGGAACTCGAAGCCCCAGACCTCGTTGAGCAGCGTGTTGCGCTCCATCACCCGGCGGGGGTTCTCCATGAACACCTGCAGCAGCGCGAACTCGGTGCGCGTCAGCGAGATGTTCTGTCCGTCGCGCGTCACCTCCCGGTGCTGCGTGTCGAGCGTGACGTCCTGGAACGTCAGGACCTTTGATTCAGCCTCGGTGACGGGCTTCGAGCGCCGGGTGAGCGCCCGGAGGCGGGCGAGGAGCTCGTCGAGCGCGAAGGGCTTGACCATGTAGTCGTCGGCGCCGGCGTCCAGGCCGTCGACGCGGTCGCCCACGGCGTCGCGCGCCGTCAGGATGAGGATGGGGATGTCGTTGCCGCCCTGTCGCAGCATGCGGGTGGTTTCCAGCCCGTCGAGCCGGGGCATCATGACATCCATGATGATCGCGTCTGGCTGCCAGTTCACGAGCCTCGCGAGGGCTTCGACGCCGTCAGCGGCCGTCTGCACCTCATCACCGGAGTAGGTCAGGGAACGTGCCAGGGAATCACGGACGGCCTGATCGTCGTCAACCACCAAGATCTGCATAGCCCCACCCTGTCATCTTCGCCGGACGAGATGTCATCCTACCTGCGTCTCTGATTCAACCACGCACCGGCGACGCGCGCCTGCCAGGTCGTCGTCTGGCCCGTTCAGCGATGGCGACATCGCCGGACGGCGTCCGCGCCGGGCATGGGCCGGGCATATTCTGTGGGCTTCCGAACTCAGCGAAAGGCGACACCATGAGCCTGCTCGGCCGCTCCTTCCTCAAGGAACTCGATTTCACCGCCGACGAGTGGCGCTCCCTCCTGGAGCTCTCCGGCGAGCTGAAGGCCGCCCGTCGTGAGCGCCGCGAGGAGCAACGCCTGGTGGGCAAGCAGGTCGCGCTGCTGTTCGAGAAGACCTCCACCCGCACGCGCTGCGCCTTCGAGGTGGCGATGGCGGACCAGGGCGGCACCACCACCTACCTCGATCCCTCCGGGTCCCAGATCGGCCACAAGGAGTCGGCCGCCGACACCGCCCGCGTCCTGGGCCGATGGTACGACGGCATCGAGTACCGGGGCTCCGGCCAGGCCGTCGTCGAGACCCTGGCGGAGCACGCCGGCGTGCCGGTCTACAACGGACTCACCGACGACTGGCACCCCACGCAGATGCTCGCCGACCAGCTCACCATGTTGGAGCACGCCGGAAGGCCACTCAACGAGATCTCGTTCGCCTTCCTCGGCGACGCGCGCAACAACGTCGGCAACTCGCTCCTGATCAGCGGCGCCCTCATGGGCATGGACGTGCGGATGATCGCCCCGACGCAGCAGCAGAACGACGACGGGGTGGTCGCCGAGGCGCGCCGCCTCGCGGAGGCCAGCGGGGGGCGCATCACGATCACCGACGACACGGACGCCGTCGAGGGCTGCGACTTCCTCTACACCGACGTGTGGGTCTCGCTCGGTGAACCCAAGGAGGTCTGGGCCGAGCGCATCGACCTGCTGCGCGGCTACCAGATCAACGCGGAGCTCATGGCCAAGGCCGGGCCCGGCGCGAAGTTCATGCACTGCCTCCCCGCGTTCCACGACCTCAACACGACGGTGGGGCAGGACCTCTTCAACCAGTTCGGCCTCACGGGTGTCGAGGTGACCGACGAGGTGTTCGAGTCGCCGGCCAGCGTCGTCTTCGACCAGGCCGAGAACCGCATGCACACCATCAAGGCGGTGCTGGTCGCCACGCTCGCGGGCTGACCGGCGCCACGGCACGGCAAAGGGCCGGGCTTCCACTGGGGAAGCCCGGCCCTTGCCGGTTTCAACCGATCAGTTCTTGGCGAACATCACGATGTTGTTGAACACCCATTCGTTGCTCTGCGAGAAGACATAGCCGCTCTTCTCGCCGGCGACGGCCTTGTAGACGGTCGCCATGGCGTACGAGCGGCAACCGTCGCGACCGGTGGCGGCCGTGCCGCACTCAGTCTTCCACTGACGTCCGTCGGTGGCGGTCCACGAGCCTGTGTTCGCCAGCGGGTTGTTGCCCCACAGCGAGCGCTTGGCCGGCAGGTAGGTCAGGTTGTTGAACGCCCAGCCGTTGGTCTGGACGAACTTGCCGTCGACGATCTTGATGGTGCTGGCCCAGATCTCGGTGCGGCAACGCTCGGTCTGCGAGTAGGGCTCGCAGGTGGTGCGCCACAGGCGACCGTTGAGGTTGTGCTCGCCCGCGAGGGTGTACGGGGCGGTCCGCTTGAACTCGGGGGCCGGCGTCGGCGTGGGAGTCGGCGTCGGTGTGGGCGTCGGTTCAGGCTTCGCCTTCAGTTCCACCGTGACCGGGAAATCGATGATCGTCCCGGAGTCGAGCACGACGAACGTGAGGACCTGCGCACCGGCCGGAGCCTCGGTGCCGACGGGGAGCGTGACCGTGATGGTGGCCACGCCGTCGGTGACGGTTCCGGAGCCGACCTCGACGTCGCCGATGAAGGCGACGATCTCGGTGTTGGCCAGATCAGGCGACACCGGGAGGGCAACGCCGTCCTTCACGAGGGCCTCGAGGTACATGTCCAGCGTCTGCTGCGCGACGCCACCCTCGAGCGGCAGGCCGAAGGTGAAGGTCAGGCCTGCGCCACCCTCAACGAGGGTGTTGGTGGCCGGAAGCTTGGCGGAGACGCCGCGCTTCGAGTAGTCGGGGGACAGCGACTCGTGGGTGCCCACCCAGGTGACCCATGCCTCGAGGTCGGCCCAGCCGGTGTCGGCGGTATTGATGCCCTCGCCGAGCTCGCGGAAGTTGTCGCCACCGGCGATGAGGAACGAGGCGCCGCCGACGGTGTAGAGCTTGTCCATGTCGATGGCCTGGCCGTTGATGCTGATCGAGGTGATGCGATCGCCCTCAGGCAGCGACTCGTCATAGGTGTAGGACACGTTGTCCGAGAGGCCGAGCTGCAGGAACGGGCGTGACGGGACCTCGCCGGCCGTGTTGCGCTGCCACTGCTGCTCGAGCACCGTCTTGAACTGCGCGCCGGTGATCTGCGTGGTGAACAGCGAGTTGGCGAAGGGCAGCGTCAGAGCGGCCTCGCGGTAGGTGATGTCGCCTGCGTTGAACGAATCGCGCGTGCCACCGGGGTTCTGGATGCCGATGAAGTTGTCGGCATCGGCATCGCCCAGGACCTCGAAGAACATCTGCGCCACGAGGTTGTTCATGGGGGACTCGGTGTCACGCTTGTCGGCGTTGCCGGTGGGCGTCGAGATGGCCTCGTCGGCGAAACCAATGACCTGCTGGCCCTCTTCCGCAGCGAACGCGTTGGCCGCGGTCACGATCGCGTTGATTGCGGTGATCGCCGGGGTGGTTCCGGCGGTGGCCGGAGGCGTCACCATGGTCACCGTGGTGCCGCACAGGGCATCGGCGTTCGAGTCGACGGAGAGGTCCAGCTGCGCGATCGGGCTGCCGTAGGAGGCGGCCTGGATGACGGGCACGCCGCCGGTGGTCACCCAGTTGTACAGCTGGTGGGTGTGGGCGTTGAAGATGGCCGCGACGCGCGGGTCCACGTCGTTGTAGATGGAGTCGAAGGCCTCCGAATTGGCCGCATTCTCAGCTGGGGTCAGCGAACCGTTGGCCGCGCCCTCGTGGAAGGATGCGATGACGATGTCGGCCTCGCCGTTGGCAGCATCGCCGTCGAGCAGCTCAGCGGTGACGCGGTTGACGGCCTCGACCGGATCGCCGAACTCGAGGCCGGTGATGCCGGACGGGTCGACCAGCGACGGGGTGTCTGCGGTGACAGCGCCCACGACGGCGATGGTGACGCCGCCCTTCTCGAAGGTCTCGTACGCCTTCAACGGAGCGGCGACGGTGGTCGTGCCCGCGGTGTAGACGTTGGCGCCGAGGTAGCTGAAGTCGGAGCCGGCGGCGACGCGGCCGGACAGGTCGGCCCAGCCCTTGTCGAACTCGTGGTTGCCGACGGTGCTCACGTCGAGGCCGATGGCGTTGAGGATGTCGAGGGTGGGCTTGTCGTCGGCGATCATCGACTCGAAGAGCGAGGCGCCGATGTTGTCGCCGCTGCTCAGGAGCAACACGTTGTCAACGCCGGCGGTGGCGCGCGCCTCCTCGACCGGGGTGAACAGCTTCGCTGCTGCTCCGATACGGCCGTGGAAATCGTTGAACCCGAACACGCTGACGGTGTCGGTGGGCGCGACGCACGCGCTGATGGCGGCGTTCGCGGGTGTGGAGGTGGCGAATGCGAGCCCGCTCGCCACCAACGCGGTGGCGGCGAACGACGCAGTCGCTCGTGTGAAGGTGTTGGTCATGTCTCTCCGATGCTGTGGGCATTAAGACCGCCACCCCCCCCGGGTGGCTAGTTGTCACTCTTGAGCCTTGTCACAGGAAGGTCAAGCCCGTAACCGATTGTTAACGTTCCCTTCACTACAAAGTCACCCGTAAGGGGTCGTGGCGCGTCGCTTGTGAGGTTCCCACAACAGATAGGGGGAAGCTGTGGAGCCGGGGGCAACGGAGGGGCGACGGGAGCCTAAGCTACGCTGGCGTAAGTTACGGTTACGTAGGTTGAGACCGGAAGGAGGCCGCGTGCGCGGTCAGAGCCACGACATGGTGCAGTTGCTCACCCCCGACGGGCAACGGGTACACAATGACGACTTCGAATTCAGCGGGAGCATCGACGACCTCGTCGGCTACCTCCGCGACATGATCCTCGCCCGGCGCTTCGACGCCGAGGCCACGGCCCTCCAGCGCCACGGCGAACTGGGCATGTGGCCGCCCCTCCTCGGCCAGGAGGCCGCGCAGGTGGGCTCGGCACACGCGGTGCGCCCCGCCGACGTGGTGTTCCCCAGCTACCGCGAGCACGCCGTCGCGATGGTGCTCGGCGTACCGATGACCAACTTCCTGCGCCTCTTCCGCGGCACGGACCACGGTAACTGGGACAACCTCGAGAAGTTCCGCAACTACCAGATCGTCATCGGCTGCCAGACGCTGCACGCCACCGGCTACGCGATGGGCCTGCAGTTCGACGGCGCGGTCGGCCCGGACGCCGACGAGCCGGCCGCCGTCATCGCCTACCACGGCGACGGTGCCTCCAGCCAGGGCGACGTCAACGAGGCCTACGTCTTCGCCGCGTCCTACAACGCGCCGGTGGTCTTCTTCTGCCAGAACAACCAGTGGGCCATCTCCGAGCCCATCGCGCTGCAGAGCCGGATCCCGCTGTACGAACGCGCCCGCGGCTTCGGCTTCCCCGGCGTGCAGGTCGACGGCAACGACGTGCTCGCCGTGAAGGCCGTCACGGACTGGGCCCTGGAGCGCGCCCGCAACGGCGAGGGCCCCACCTTCATCGAGGCGTTCACCTACCGCATGGGCGCCCACACCACCTCCGACGACCCGACGAAGTACCGCACGGGCGCGGAGGAGGAGGAGTGGAAGGGCCGCGACCCCATCTCGCGCCTCACCACCCACCTGCGCAACGAGGGCGCCATCGACGACGAGTGGTTCGCGCAGATGGACGACGAGGCCAGGCAGTTCGGCGTCGACCTCCGGGCCAGCATCACCACGTTCGAGTCGGTGACCATGGACAGCGTGTTCGCCAACGTCTACGCGGAGCCCTCCGTCGCCCTCGAGGCGCAGCGCCGCGAGTACCACAACTACGTCGCCGCCGGGGAGGACGCATGACCGAGACACTCACCATGGCGAAGGCCCTCAACCGGGGCCTCCGACGCGCCCTTCAGGCAGACCCCAAGGTGCTGCTCGCGGGTGAGGACATCGGCAAGCTCGGCGGCGTGTTCCGCATCACGGAGAACCTGCAGGCAGAGTTCGGCGAGAACCGGGTGATCGACTCCCCGCTCGCCGAATCCGGCATCGTCGGCACTGCCGTCGGGCTGGCGATGCGCGGCTACCGCCCCGTCGTCGAGATGCAGTTCGAGGGTTTCGTGTTCCCCGCGTTCGCCCAGATCGTCACCCAGGTGGCCAGGCTGCACGCCCGCACGGGCGGTCAGACCCGGATGCCGATGGTGATCCGGATGCCCTACGGCGGCGGGGTGGGCGCCATCGAGCACCACTCGGAGTCACCCGAGGCGTACTTCGCGCACACGCCTGGCCTCAAGGTGGTCACCTGTTCGAACTCGAACGACGCCTACTGGATGATCCAGCAGGCCATCCAGTCAGACGACCCGGTGGTCTTCTTCGAACCGAAGCGCCGCTACCACACCAAGAGCGTCGTCAACTTCGCGTCGCGCCCGGAGCCCATGCACCAGGCGTCCATCACCCGCTACGGCACCGACGCGACGCTGCTCTGCTACGGCCCCATGGTCAAGACCTGCCTCGACGCGGCGGCAGTCGCCGCCGAGGAGGGCACCTCGCTGGAGGTGGTGGACCTGCGCAGCCTGAGCCCCGTGGACTGGGTGACGATCATGTCGTCGGTGCGTCGCACCAAGCGTGCCATCGTGGTACACGAGGCCCCGCTCAGCTTGGGCCTGGGCGCGGAGATCGCAGCCCGCCTCCACCAGGACCTGTTCTACGTGATGGAATCGCCCGTACTGCGGGTGACCGGCTACGACACGCCCTACCCGCCGTCGCGGGTCGAGGAGGAGTTCCTCCCCTCCGTGGACCGCATCCTTGACGCCGTCGACCAGTCCCTCGCATTCTGAGCTTGAAGGAGCACCCATGTTGCGCCAGTATCTGCTTCCCGATCCGGGCGAGGGCCTGCTCGAGGCCGAGATCGTCGCCTGGCGCGTCGCCGTCGGTGACGTGATCGAGGTCAACGACGTCCTCGTCGAGATCGAGACCGCCAAGTCGCTCGTGGAACTGCCGTCCCCGTACGCGGGCACCGTCACCGCGTTGCTCGTGGCGGAGGGTACGACGGTGGACGTCGGCACCCCGGTCGTCGAGATCGAGGACGGCGCGCCCGCTGAGGCCACGCCGCCCACTCCGACGCAGGACGATGCCGACGAGGCGCCCGGCCCCAATCTGGTGGGATACGGCGCCTCCGACACTCCGTCGACGCGCCGTCGTCGTCGCCACCAGAGCAGCCCTTCCGAGGTCAATCAGACCAGTGAGGCGCTGTCGGCCGCCTACGGGCAGCACGAGCCCGGCCGTCGCCCCGACGAGGTGCACCCGGCCGAGGCCGTGCACGCCCAGGCCACCGGCGATCCGTTGCCCACACCCGGCACCGCCCCGTCGGAGTCCACTCTGGTGCTGGCGTCGGACCCCGGCGACTCGAAGGCCAAGCCCCCGGTGCGCAAGTACGCCAAGGAGCTGGGCGTCGACCTCAGCAGCGTCGTCGGCACCGGGCCCGATGGCACGGTGACGCGTCGCGACGTGGAGGCAGCCGCCGCATTCAGTTTCCTCGACGAACAGCCCAGGCAGGGCCGGATCATCAATGACCAGGCCACCTTCCAGGGTGCGCCGCGCGACTCCCACACCGCCAACGGCGGCGGCTTCGGGCCGTCGGAGGGGCTGGGCGGCTTCGACCCGTTCCAGGGCCGCTCGGAGCGGCGGGTGCCCATCAAGGGCGTGCGCAAGGTCACGGCGGAGAACATGGTCCGCTCGGTGAGCACCAAGGTGCACGTCACCGAATGGATCACCGTCGACGTCACCGGCATGATGGATTTCGTCGAGACGCTCAAGGAGCGGCGCGAGTTCGCCGGGCTGAGGGTGTCGCCGCTGTTGGTCTACGCCAAGGCCATCTGCCTGGCGCTGGGCCGCAACCCGGACCTCAACACGAGCTGGGACGCCGACACCCACGAGATCGTCTACCACGCCGACGTGAACCTCGGCATCGCCGCGGCCACGCCGCGCGGTCTGATGGTGCCCAACATCAAGGGTGCGCAGCGGCTGGGCCTGCTGCAGCTGTGCCAGGCCATCAACCAACTGGTGCAGGTCTCCCGCGAGGGCAAACTCCAGCCCGGCGACTACGCCCGCGGCACCTTCACCATCACCAACGTCGGCGTCTTCGGCATCGACGCGGGCACGCCCATCATCAACGGCAACGAATCGGCCATCTTCTGCATGGGGGCCATCCAGCGCCGCCCGTGGGTGGTGGGCGAGGGCCACAACGAGCGCGTGGAGCCGCGGTGGGTCACCACCCTGGCCGTCGCCTTCGACCACCGGATCATCGACGGTGAGCAGGGCTCGCGGTTCCTGCACGACGTGGCGTCGATCCTCGCCGAACCGGCCCTGGCGCTGCTCTACTGACACCTGGCAGCGGGCACGCAGAAGGGGCGGAAGCGTAACGCTTCCGCCCCTTCTCTGTGCTGGTATTCAGACCAGGGGGGTGTCCTCCGCCGGGGCGGCTTCCGTGGTGTCCTGCCTGGTCAGCAGGCCGGCGGCCGCGACGCCGACCTCGAGCACGGCGCGCAGCATCATGATGCCGAACACCGCCAGGCCGGCCGTGCCGAAGAGGGTGATGAAGAGGTCCAGCGGGTACTCCACGACGTAGCTGAAGGACTCGATCAGCTGGAACAGCCACCACACGGCGATGCCGATGGTGCCCACCAGGAAGATCAGTCCGGCGGAGCCGGGCAGCGACGCGCGCTTGAACCCGAAATCGAACGGGCTGGGCTTCTTCTCCGCGGGGACGGGCGCCGGCCCACCCTGCCACTGGCCGGTGTAGCCGGTGCCGGCAGGGTAGTTGCCCTGCTGCTGGTCCCAGTTCTGCTGGGCCTGCTGGTCCCAGTTCTGCTGCTGGGTCTGCTGCTGCTGCCAGGCCTGCTGCTGGTCCCAGCCCTGCTGCTGGTTCCACTCCTGCTGGTTCCAGTCCTGGACCGGCTGCTGCTGCGGCTGGGTCTGGTGCCAGTCTCCCGCGCTGGGCTGCGGCTGGGCCTGGTGCCAGTCTCCCGCGCCCTGCTGCGGCTGGGCCTGCTGCCAGTCCTGCCCGGCGGCGGGCTGCTGCGGCTGCCCCCACTCGGTGGCGGAGGTCTGGCCCTGCTGTGTCCAGTCAGCCTGCTGCTGCGCCCAGTCATGCTGGGTGGTGGGCTGTTCTGCTGCGCCACCTTCCGGCTTCTGGGGCGGGTAGTCGCCGCCCTGGCCGGTGTTCCACTGTTGGTTAGACATGCAATGAAGTCTGCCACGACCCCGGATCAGCGTCGCGGACGTCACCCGTGCCTGTGCGCGCGCCGTCACCGGCGTGCGCAATAGTTGACCCATGGCGTCTCCCACCACATTCCGGGTCGACCTCGACGCGATCCACGCAAACCTGGCCACCGTGCGCGAACTGAGCGGCGACCGCGCGATCCTCGCCGCGGTCAAGGCCAACGCCTACGGGCACGGGCTGGTGCCGGTGGCGCGCAGCATCCAGGAACGCGGCTCGGCGGGGTGGCTGGGCGTGGCCCTGACGGCGGAGGCCGAGGAGCTCCGGGCGGCCGGTGTGACGCTGCCCATCCTGAAGTTCACCCCCACCTTCGCCGACGAGCTGCCGGCTGCGCTGCGCGCCGCCGTCACCTTGTCCGTGGGCACGGTTGAAGGCATCGACGAGGCGGCCGCGGCCGCCAAGGCCGGCGGGCTGGTGGCAGACGTGCACCTCAAGATCGACACAGGCATGCGCAGGGTCGGCGCCGAGCCGCGGGACGCCGTCGAGCTGGCGCGCCGCATCGCGGATTCCGGGAGCCTGCACCTGGGCGGCGTCTTCACGCACCTGCCCGTCAGCGACGTGTCCGCGGGTGACGACTTCACCCGCTCAGAACTGGCCCTCTTCGACGAGGTGGTCGCCCAGATCGAGGGGGCGGTGGGTCTCGTCGAGTGGGTGCACGCGGCGAACTCCGGCGCGGTGCTCGGGCACGACCTCGGCCGCACGACGATGGTGCGGCCCGGCATCATGATCTACGGCTCGTACCCGGACGCCCAGACTCCGCCCAGCCGCGCGCTGCGCGACGTGGGCACCTGGGTCTCCCGGGTGAACTTCATCAAGCGTGTCGCTGCCGGGGAATCGGTGGGGTACGGCCGCACGTGGACGGCGCCGCGCGACACGTGGATCGCCACCGTCGCCGTCGGGTACGGAGACGGCTACTCGCGCCTCTTGTCCTCCCGCGGACGGATGCTCATCGACGGTCGTTCCTACCCGGTCGTCGGGCGGGTGTGCATGGATCAGACGATGCTCGACCTCGGCCCAGAGGATCCCCGCGTGCGCGTCGGCGACGAGGTCGTGCTCATGGGCACCAGCCGCACCGAGCGGCTGGGCGTCGAGGAGGTCGCCGAACTCATGGACACCATCACCTACGAGGTGACGTGCCTGATCGCGGCGCGCGTGCCCAGGCAGTACTTCGGCTAACCCGTTTCGACGATGCCGCCGCTGAGCTTCCGGCGCCGGCTGGGGAGTTCGGTGAGGGCGTGCATCGCGATCGTGCGGGTGGACCACCCGTCGACGGCGGCACCGACGCCACCTCCCACGAGCGGGATGCGCTTGCCCACCCAGACGCCCAGGCGCTTGCCGGTCATCTGGTTCATCGCACGGTCGAGGAGGGCCTTGGAGATCTGGTTGTCGAGTTTCGCGTCGAAGACGGGGGCGGTGGCCACCGTGGCGGGGGAGGACGGGATGATGCCCTTCTCCAGCAGGTCTGCGTTCCCGCCGGGGCCCAGCATGACCATCAGGATGGCGGTGCGCACCCGGGGGTCGTCGAGTTCGTAGCCGCGCAGGTGCGCGATGGCCGCCACGAGGCGCGCCTGCAGGAACGAGGCCGCCGCGATGTTGGCCGGGATCGTCACCAGCGACACGAAGAAGCCGCCCCAGTTGGTGGCGAACCCCTGGCCGCCGGCCATGGCGATATGGGTGTTGACGAGGCTGCGGATCGCCGCCTCGGAGTCGCCCTGCCGCAGGAGGGTCTGCTTGGCGGAGTGCTTGGCGCCGGGCAGTTTGCCCTTGCCCCGGATGGCGAGGTCGAGCAGTTGATGGAAGACATCGGCGGTCAGGCCCTCAGCCACGGCCACGGCATCGCTTGGTTGCATCATGGAGGCCTCCTTAGGGCATTCAGCTTGCCATGCGTGCCAAGCCGAGTCGAGAGCCCGCCGGACGAACCAGGGACGAACCGGGGGTGCACCGGAGGGGGCGCAATCTGGACCGGCACCTGCAAGACTGGAGTGATGTTGGGCGTCACGTTCGGCCGGCCAGATGAGTGGCCGAGCCAGGATCTCATCGGCTGGTCCGAGGAGTTCAGTGCTGCCCTGGCGCTGGAGGCCTACCGCTGCGGCGTCTTCCCCATGCCGTTGGGCACCGGCGACGAGGAAATGGGCTGGTGGTCGCCGATGCGCCGCGGCATCCTGCCGGTGGAGGGCCTGCACGTCACGCGCTCCCTGCGGAAGAACGCCAAGCGGTACGTCACCACGGTGGATTCGGATCCCGACGCGGTGCTCGCCCGGTGCGCGGACCCGTCGCGGCCGCACGGCTGGATCGACAGCCGGATCAGCACCGCCTACCGCGAACTGTTCGACGCCGGGTGGGTGCATACCGTCGAGGTGTGGACCGACGACGGCGCCCTCGTCGGCGGCCTCTACGGCGTGCACGTGGGCGCGATGTTCGCGGGTGAGTCGATGTTCCACGACCCCGTGCGGGGCCGGGACGCTTCGAAGGTGGCCCTGATCCGACTGATCACCCAGCTGCGCGACGTCGGCGTCGGGATCCTCGACGTACAGTGGCTCACCGAGCACCTCGGCTCGCTGGGGGCCTACGAGATCCCCCGCAACGACTACCTGCGCAAGCTCGCACCCGCCATGGCCTATCCCAGCCTCGAATGGGACAACCTGGGCCCTGTCGCCGGCGAAGACCTGCTCCGTGCCTTCGACGACGGCGCACGGGCGGCACTGCAACTGAGAGGGGAGCGTCGTGCCTGAACTACCAGAGGTGGCGGCCCTGGCCACCGCGCTCGACGAGAAGCTGCGGGAACGCATCATCACCGAGGGCCACCTCGTGAGCTTCTCCGCGCTGAAGACCTTCCGCATCGGCCTCGACGCGCTGGCCGGCCTCGAGGTCACCGGGGTGACGCGGCACGGCAAGTTCGTCGACATCGACGCGCAGGGCGTCCACCTCATCTTCCACCTGGCCCGCGCCGGCTGGCTCACCTGGCACGACGTGGCCCCCACCCTCCCCGCCCGCCGCGGCAAGTCCGGGCTCGCGCTGCGGATGGTGGTGGACGACGGGTCCGGCTTCAGCATCACGGAGGCCGGCACGCAGAAGGGACTGGCCATCTACGTGGTGGAGGACCCGGCTGAGGTGCCCGGTATCGCCGCGCTGGGCCCGGATCCGCTCGCGCCGGAGTTCACGGCCGAGGACTTCCGTGCGGTGCTCACCCGCGCCGGCCGCTCCCAGTTGAAGGGGGTGTTGCGCGACCAGAAGGTGCTGGCCGGAATCGGCAACGCGTACTCCGACGAGATCCTGCACGCCGCGAAACTGAGCCCGTTCAAGGCCGCCAACTCCCTCTCGTCCGAGGAGGCCGACGACCTCTTCGCCCACGTCCACGAGGTGCTCCGGGAGGCGCTCGCCTCTGCGGTGGGCACCCCCATCGCCGAACTCAAGGACGCCAAACGCGCCGGCATGCGCGTCCACGGACGCACCGGCGAGGCGTGTGAGGTCTGCGGCAGCACCATCGCGGAGATCTCCTTCGCAGACTCGTCCCTGCAGTACTGTCCCGGCTGCCAAACAGGCGGCAAACCCCTGGCCGATCGACGCCTGTCGCGGCTGCTGAAGTAGGAGCCGAATGCTCGAACACGCCATCTGGTGGCACGTCTATCCCCTGGGCGCCACCGGCGCCCCCATCCGCACGGAGCACGGGGCGCCCTCGCCCAGGCTCCGCAAGCTTGACGCGTGGCTGGACTACGCCGTCGAACTCGGCTGCAACGGGCTGCTGCTCGGGCCGGTCTTCCATTCCGTGTCGCACGGCTACGACACGCTGGACCACTACCGGATCGACGCCCGGCTGGGCGACGACACCGACTTCGACCACCTCGTCGAGCAGTCCCGCGCCCGGGGGATGCACATCATCCTCGACGGCGTGTTCAACCATGTGGCCAGGGAGCACCGCCTCGTCGGCGAACGCCCTGAACTGGTCAGGTGGGAGGGCGACCGGCCGAAGGGGTGGGAGGGGCATGACGCCCTCGTCGAACTGGACCACGGCAACCCGGAAGTGCTCGACCTCGTCGTCGACATCATGCTGCACTGGCTGCGGCGTGGCATTGCGGGCTGGCGACTGGATGTCGCCTATGCGGTGCCCACGTCGTTCTGGCGCGCGGCCGGCGAACGGGTCCGCGCGGAGTTCCCGGACGCCGTCTTCATCGGCGAGGTCATCCACGGCGACTACCTCGGCTTCATCGGGGAGTCCACCCTCACCACGCTCACGCAGTACGAGCTGTGGAAGGGGATCTGGAGCTCCCTCACGGATGTGAACGGGTGGGAGTTGGCGCACGCCATCGAACGGCACGCGGTCTTCGCCGAGCGCTTCCTCCCCAACACCTTCCTCGGCAACCACGACGTCACCCGCATCGCCACCCGGGTGCCGAGGGCCACGACGGTGGTGCCCTACCTGCTGATGACGCTCCCCGGCGCGCCCAGCATCTACTACGGCGACGAGCAGGGTTTCACGGGCACCAAGACCGAGACCTGGCACGGCGACGATGAGATCCGCCCGCCACTGCCGGAGACCCCCGCCGGGCTCTCCAGCCTGGGCGCCCACGTCTGGCACCACTACCGCGCGGCCGTGGCGCTGCGCCGCAGGCATCCGTGGCTGGCCACCGCCTCCGTCGAGGTGCTGGACAAGTCCAACGAGCACCTCACCTACCGCGTGTACGACGGGGGTCGCGCGCTCACCGTCGACCTCGACCTCGCGGCACCACAGGTGCGGATCACCGGAGAGGGCGAACACCTCCACATCGCCTCCGACGCCTAGCGGTGGCCCTACCATGACCAGATGGGTAAGCGTCAGATGGTCGAAGACACCGCAGCAGAGGTCGAGCGGCACCCCGCTGCCGTGATCGCCGCCTCTGTGGGGCAGGTCGTCAACGGGATCGTGCACATCATCATCGGCCTGATCGCCGTCGGGATCGCGCTCGGGAGCGGCGGGTCCGCCGACCAGAGCGGCGCCATGCGGGCCATCGACTCCTCTCCGGTGGGGTCGATCGCGCTGTGGGTGGCCGGCGTCGCCATGTTCGCCCTGGCGCTCCACTCCTTCGCGGAGGCGGCCACCACCGTCCGGCGCGATCCCTGGCCTGCCGCTCGCGCCGCAGGCCGGGGCATCGCGCACGTCGCGGTCGGTAGCGTCGCCGTCGTCTACGCCACGGGCGGCAGCGCCGACGGCGAGGAATCCACCGATTCGTTCAGCGCCACCATGATGCAGTCGACGTGGGGTTCCTGGCTGCTCGCCGTCATCGGCCTGGTGATCCTCGCCATCGGCGTGGGCATGTTCATCAGCGGCCTGCGCAAGTCCTTCCTCGAGCACGTGGACGTCACCGGGCGCACCCGCCGCGTGTTCACCGCGCTCGGGATGACCGGATACCTGGCCAAGGGGGTGGCGGTCGGCGTCGTGGGCATCCTGTTCGTGGTGGCGGTCCTGAGCCGCGACGCCGATGAGGCGGGCGGGCTCGACGGGGCGCTGAAGAAACTCACGGAACTGCCCTATGGCTCAGCGCTACTGATCGTCATCGCCGTGGGCGTCATCGCCTACGGCATCTTCTGCTTCGCCCGGGCCAGCGCCCTCGCCAACACCCGCCGCCGCGGCTGAGCGGTTCCGGGCATGCAAGAAGGGCCCGGCGAGCCGGGCCCTTCTTCCATCGGGGTCAGCCCCAGATCCCGGCGTTGCGCTTCTCAGTGGCGTTGTAGCCGTCGGCGATGTTGCCGAGGAGCACAGGCATGCGCTGCACGATGTCCTGCTGGCGCTTGGCCGACTGATCCCACTGGATCTGCACTTCCTGGTAGGAGTTGCGGGCGTTGTCATCCCACTGGCCGAGGGACGACGACAGCTCGCCCTTCAGGTCCTCGAGGAGGCTGGTGAGTTCGCGGTGCGCGGCCGAGAGGTTGCTGATACCTTCCTGCAGGCCGGCAACAGAGTAAATGGTTGAGTCGCTCATGAAAATCTCTCCTGGTCAGTTCTGGTCAGCGGCCGTCAGCCGATGAGTCCGGCGATCTGGTTGGCGGTGGCCTGGTTCTCTTCTTCACGCACGCCGTACTCGCGCAGCGTTTCGACCAGTTGGCCGTGGATCTTGTCGAGACCGGCCTTGACCTTCTCGAACTCCGTGTCGAACTGGCGGTAGCCGTTCTGGAAAGCGGTGGACGCGTTGCCGTGCCAGCGCGAGGCGAGGTCGCTCATCTGGCCCTGGAGGCGGTTCTGCAGGTTGTGGATCTGCTGGTGCTTGGCCTCAATCTGCTGCGTCGCCTTCTGCATGGCAGCGCGGTCTACGGACTTGTCGCTCATGATTCATTCCCTTCGACGTCGAGCCACTGTGGCCCTGTAAGAGCCACTGGGGAAGTTCCTCGTGGCTGCGGTGGTGTCTTCCGAAACCCTAGGCGGCGGAGAGGGTCACTTAGCGTGGCCCGAGACACATTCAAGTAGGGATACCTATTCCCGGTGGGTGGGGGGATGGGGGACCTCATCCTGCGGGCTCAACATGGTCGCGCCCAAGCGCCACCCCGCTGGGCAGCCCCGAGCGGATCAGGTTCAGCAGGCCCCCGGTCACAGGCAGCGGCGTGGCCTCGCCGTAGCCCAGTGCCTGGCGTGCCCCCATCGTCGGGATGCCGTAGCCCCGGCCGTTGAGCAGCAGGGTGGCGGCGGCCTCGTCGGTGCCGGCCTCGCCGTTGCGCAGCAGCGCGCCCTTCAGCGGCGGCAGGTCGATGTGGTCGATGTACTTGCCGGTGGGAGCCCCCAGTTGGCGTTGGTCGAGCGCGGGTGTGGTCTGGCCCATCGACACCGACACCCTGTCCGGCGTCTCCGCGCTGAAGGTGGCGCACACCGAGGCGTCCCGGCCGCTCTCGTAGCCGGGCGGGGCCTTCGGCTGGTACATCGGGATGCCGCCCTCGGTGATCGACTCGAGGTCCTCGATGAGGTAACCCGACAGGTCACGCTCCGAGATGGCGCCCACCTCCTGGGTGAAGTCCCGGTTCTTCTCGTGGAACAGCAGCTTCGCCTCCAGGTAGGAGATCTGGGCCAGGCCGTCGTTCAGCTGGACGAAGTAGCGCACCGGGTTGCTCCCGGTGACCGCCACCACGTCGCCGATGGTCTTGCCCTGGTAGGCCTTCACCGGGGTGTCGCCGTAGCCCGTGATCTGCGGCGGGTTGATCGGTGCCCCCATCGGCAGCGCATAGATCCAGGAGTTGCCCGGCTCCACCTCGGGCACGTCGAAGGAGACGACGCCCCCGCTGCCCCGCGCGCTGTACAACTCGTGGCTCTGGCCGCCCGAGACGAGGTAGCGGGTGCCCTCGCTGGCCTTGGCGATGAAGCTGTAATCCATGCTGGAGGGCTCAGTCGCGCCGAACTGGAGCGTGAGGTAGCGGCCGCGGCCCATGGGTTCGGTGGAACACAGGCGCAACGGGAACGACGCCAGGTCCTTGGCCGCGGGTAGCTGCGGGGGAGCGCCGGGGATGCCCTGGCGCTGCTGCATCTCCGTGCCGACGAGCGCCTCGGTCTTCACGTCGATGATCCGCGGCGGGCCGCCGGGGTCGTCGCCGGCCGCGAGCAGCCGGGCCGTCGCCACGTCGGTCACGGGGATGACGAGCTTGTTCGTGTGCGCGAAGAGCTGGCCCGACTGGACGTCGTTGAGGATGACGTTGTCCTGGTCGCGCCACGATTCGTTGGTCACACCACCGCGCAACAGCCCGATCAGCGCGGTGCCGGCCAGCAGGACCACGCCCAGGAGGACGGAGACGAACGTCGCGGTGCTCACCCGCCTGAGCGGTGGCGTGGGGTCATCGGGGTCGCGGTCCACGAAGGCCGCGATCATGCGGCGCGAGGTGAAGGCGTGCGCCTTCAGAAGGTCCTTGCGAGTCGCCATCGATGTCCTGCGTGTGTCCGGGCCGGGGGTCGGGGGCAACTGTAGCCGCCGTCGGGCGCATGCCGGCCGTGTACAGCGGCGGGCGTGGACCGCTGCACGTCCTAGAGTGGGCGCTCGGAGGAGGTCAGATGCTGCGGAGGACCAACGGCTATGCGCTGCAACGGCGGGCGCGCTCGACGCGATTCCTGCCCATGGTCGTCGCGTGGCAGATCGTGCTGGTGATCCTGGCCCTGCTGGTTGTACAACGTTCCGCGTGGGCGTTGGCCACGGCCGGTGCGGTGCTGCTCGTCGCCATCCTGATGAGCCTCCCCGTCAACGGGCGTTCGATCCCGGCCACGCTGAAGCTGCGCTCCGCGTTCCGGCAGAGGGCGCGGCGGTGGGTGGAGCACCCCGAGCACGCGTCCGGGCTGGTCCCGCTCGCGCAGTGGCTGCCCGGCCTCGAACTCACCCAGATCAAGGATGCCCACGACGGCGACATCGGCGTCACCGCGGACGGCGGATCCTGGTCCGGCATCCTCGAGGTCACGGCAGACCACACCCTCTTCACGGACCGCGGCGCCGAACTCGACCTCGACGCGCTCGGCGCGCTCACCCGGCAGGACGACGTCGCCTTCGCCGGCGTCCAGGTCGTCACCCTGACGGTGCCCGCGCCGTCGGGAGCCATGCTGCCGGAGGGATCCCCGGCACTGGAGGCCTACCGCGAGATCATCCCCGGCACCCCGCCGCCGGCCCTGCGCCGCACGTGGGTGGCGCTCCGCCTCGACCCGCGGCTCTGCCTGGAGGCGGTCGGCCGACGGGGCGACGGCCAGACCGGCGTGTTCGCCACCCTGCGCTTCGGGCTCCATCGCGCCCAGGCGCTCCTGAAGCGGCAGGGCATGCTCACCGCTCCGCTGGATCCGCACGGGATCTCCGACGTGCTGACGCTCACCTCCGGCGCCTCTCCCGCGCTCGCGGAGCCGCGCAGCCGCGAGGAGTGGTCGGCCTGGTTCGGCGACGGCCTCGTGCATGAGACCCGCGCCCTGGGTGGCTTCGGCGCCTCGCCCAGCGCCGCCTACCAGCGGGTGCTGGACGTGGTGGCGAAGGCGCCGGCCATGATGGCCGTCACCTCGTTCACCGTCAGCCCCGGCCGCCCGCCGGAGGGCGCGGTGCGCCTCGTGACGGCCAGCCTGGAACAGGCCATCGCCGCAGACGACTTCATGGTGGCCAAGCTCGACGGCGTGGTGAAGCTCGCCCCGCTGGGCGGCGTGCAGGTCCCCGGGCTGTTGGCCACCGTCCCCCTCGGAAGGCGGATCGACGAGTGAGCGAGATCACGTTCCAGGCGCTCGCGCCGGAGAAGGCCATCGAACAGCAGTTGCCCACGATGTCGACGGGGCCCTCAGGGATGCTGCTCGGCTCCGGCCCCGGCGGGCCGGTGACCATGCGCCTGTTCCGCCCGGAGCCCACCCGCCTGTACCTGGCCGTGCCGGAGTACCTGCGGTGGCTCGTGGCGTTCCGCGCCATGTGCATCGGCGCGCACCTGTCCGTGATCGCGACGGACCACCGTCGCTGGCTCACGTTGGCGGACACCGTCCGGGCCTGCGGGGGCACGATCGACGTGTTGAACACCCCGGAGAACGTGCCGGGACAGGGTCGCCCGTTCCGGCCGAGCCTGATCATCGACGAGACGGGCGCCGTGGGCACCACCGCGCGGTTGGGCGCCTGGCAGGCCGTCGCTATCGTCGGCGACCCGTCGTCGCCCAAGGCCATCGCAGACCTGCGGGTGTGCGAGATGGCGATGGTGTCGCCACTGGACCCGAAGAGCGGGGAGAACCTCCGCCGCGCCTATGCGTTGCAGTCCGGCCAGGTGAAGGCCGTGACGGACCTCGACGAGTCCGAGGTGGTGCTGGCGTCGGTGCGCCGCGTCGTGAAGGTCCGCGTGCCACCCTCGCCGACGGAGTACCGCCTGCTGTTCCAGTCCGGCCCCGCCTGAGCCGACCCCGGCGGGCGTCAGAGCAGCGTGTTGAAGTAGGCGTACAGGTTCAGCACGCCCAGCAGGGCCGGCACGATGCCGATGATCGCGAGCCACTCCAGCACGTCGCCCCACCGGCCCCACGTGGGGGCCATGATGCGCTGGTACCACGAGGCCGAGTAGTGGGCGAAGACGTAGGTGAGCGCCAGCGCGACGGCGAAGAGTGTGACCATGCCGCCCAGCGACTCCACCGGGCCGGTGGCGATGGCGTACAGGCCGATGACGACGGTGATCGCGCCGCCCAGCAGCAGCGCGAGCCGCTGGGTGAAGCCGACGAACGCGCGGGCGCGCAGCAGGTAGGCGAACCCGATGCACAGCATCAGCAGCGTGGACCAGATCGTGCCCTGGCTGATCACCACGAAGGCGGCGAGGACGGCGACCACCGACATGGCGGCCAGCATCGCGCCCAGCAGCCTGTCGGCGAACAGTGCCCGCTTGACGATGTCGGACTGCACGGGGGTCTCGTCCGCCAGGATGCCCTCCGTGGTGGTGGGCAGGTTCGGCAGGGCCACGCCCGCGATCCGGTAGGACAACGGCGGCAGGTAGGCCGTCACGAACGAGGACACGGTCACCACGATGGCCGCCACCTCCACGTCGTGGCCTGGGAACAGCAGCATGAAGCTCGAACCGACGACGATGAGCAGCGCGGCCAGTGCAGCGCTGAACAGCGGCATGGGCTGCACGTTCGCGGCCAGCGCGCAGACGGCGGAGGCGATCAGCACGAGGCTCGCGGCCAGGATGATGCGCACCGCGAGCGGCACGATCCCGGACATGGGGTCCGGCAGGAACCAGCCGGCGATGCCGGCCAGCGCCACGCTGCCCCAGGCCAGGGCCGCGGCGGTGCGCCGTTCACCGGCGGCACGGGCCAACGCGATGGCACCGATCGCCGCGGCGAAGCTCAGGAAGCCGGTGACCCCGACGGCCAGTGCCATGGGCAGCCGGAGCGACGGGTCGAAGCGGGCCTCGGCCAGGTCGATGGGCTTCTGGCCGAGGATGACCAGCAGCGGGATGCCGATGAGGGCCAGCAACATCAACGTGATGCCCATGCGCTGGGAGTGCTTCGCCTGCCAGGAGGGGCGGGAGTTGGTGGCGCCGGCCACGGCGTCCACGACATCGTCGAACGCGGCGTCGGGAATGGCGCTCTCGCGCTGGCGCAGGTGGAGCGTCTCCCCGTCGCGGATCCCCAGCTTGTGCACCGGCGTGTAGAGGTCGAACGGGTCTGACCCGAAGCGCTGCAACACCCAGGCGTGCACCGCGTCCGTGGGGTTGTTCGACTCCAGGCCGGAGAACCGCAGGATGCTCGGGAGCAGTTCGCTGAGGGACACGGAACCGGGCAGTGCAAGGTCGACGCGACGGCTGCTGGAGATAACCGTGACGCGCGACAGATCTTCCTCGGCCGTGGTGTTCACGTCGGATACCTTAACCGGCCGGGGGCGCACGGGCGCCGGCTTGCCCCTGGAGTCCATTAAGTTAGGCGCTCATGGGCCAGATCACGTTCCACCGGCCGAAGCGCGTGTCGCCCCCGGCGATGCCGCGCGGAGACCTGTTGCTGGAGTCACCGCCGGAGATCCCCCCTCCGGCGGCGTCGAAGCCGTTCGGCAACCTCCTGCGCATGCTCCCGATGGTCGCCGGTGGCCTCGCGATGGGCCTGATGATGTTCAACATGGGCGGCGTGGGCGGCGGCAGGGGCGCGCTCGGCGGCGTCATCGGCGGCCTCTACGCCGTCTCGATGATGGGCATGATGCTCTCCCAGGTGGGCCGGCAGAACGACGACCAGTCGGCCCAGCTCGATGCCAACCGCCGCGACTACTTCCGCTACCTGGCCCAGGTGCGCAGGAACTTCGCCAAGACGGCCGACGAGCAGCGGGAATCCGTGGCCTACCGCCACCCGTCGCCGGACTCGCTGTGGACCATCGTGGGCGGGATGCGCATGTGGGAGCGGCGCCCGGACGCGGAGGACTTCGGCTCGGTCCGGGTCTCCGTCGGCCGGCAGCAGTCGGCCAAGCGGATCACGCCGCCGGAGTCGCAGCCCATCGAGGACCTCGAGCCGCTCACCACCGGAGCGCTGCGTCGGTTCATCCGCACGCACCGTGTGATCCAGTCCGTGCCCCTCGCGGTGGACCTGCGCGGCTTCCGCGCGGTCCAACTCGTGGGCGACGAGGAGGACTGCCGGGCGCTGGCCAGGGCCATGGTGGCCCAGCTGGTGTCCTGGCACGCGCCCTCCGACGTGTCGCTCATGGTGGCGGCCGACCCGGCGCACCAGACCTCCTGGCAGTGGGTGAAGTGGCTGCCGCACCTCCAGCACCCCACCGAGGCCGACGGCGTGGGCCCCGTCCGGATGTTCGCCACGGCGGCCGGCGAGCTCTCCCAGATGGCCACCTCGGCGCAGAACGGCGACAACCCACCGTCGCTGGCGGTCATCGTCTCCGACGGCGTGGAGGGCGTGGCTTCGCAGCAGTTCGTCACGCCGGACACGAAGGCCGTCACCATCGAGGTGACGGGCAACCGTGAAGTTCCCCGGTCCCTGGAACTGGGCGTCGCGGTGTTCGAGGTGCGCGGCGACACCGTCGTGCTGCACCGCCGCACCACCCGCACGCCGCACGCCCAGACGCCGTTCGGGCGGCCGGACAACGTGCCCGTCGTCTACTGCGAGATGCTCGCCCGCGCGATGGCGCCCTACCGGATGCCGGAGCTCGCCGCCGGGCAGGTCGCCGACGACGGGCCCGCCGAGGTCGTCTTCGCGCCGCCGAAGGACTACCCCGCAATGCTGGGGGTCGGCGATCCGCTCACGCTCGATCCCCGCGTCTCCTGGCGCCCGCGGCCCCTGCGGCAGCACCTGCGCATCCCGTTCGGCACCGCCGACGACGGCACCGCCGTCGAACTCGACATCAAGGAGTCGGCGCAGGGCGGCATGGGGCCGCACGGCATCTGCATCGGCGCCACGGGCTCCGGCAAGTCCGAATTCCTGCGCACCCTGGTGCTGGGCCTGGCGATGACGCACTCCACCGAGCAACTGAACTTCATCCTGGTCGACTTCAAGGGCGGCGCGACGTTCCTCGGCCTCGAACACCTGCCCCACGTCTCCGCGGTGATCACCAACCTGGAGGGCGAGCTCGGCCTGGTGGACCGCATGCAGGACGCCATCAGCGGCGAACTCGACAGGCGCATGGAACTGCTCCGGGCCGCGGGCAACTTCAAGAACCGTGAAGACTACGAGGCCGCCCGGCAGAACGGGGCGGACCTGCCGCCGATGCCCAGCCTCTTCATCGTCGTGGACGAGTTCTCCGAGCTGCTGTCGGCCCGCCCCGAGTTCATCGACCTGTTCGTCCAGATCGGCCGCGTCGGCCGGTCCATCGCGGTGCACCAGCTCCTCGCGTCGCAGCGGCTCGAGGAGAACAAGCTGCGCGGTCTCGACACCTTCCTCAGCTACCGCATCGCGCTGCGCACGTTCTCGCCCGCGGAGTCGCGCACCGTCATCGGCGTGCCGGATGCCTACGAGCTCCCGACGCCGCCCGGCAACGGCTACCTCAAGTACGACACCACCGGCATGACCCGCTTCAAGGCGGCCTATGTCTCCGGTCCCTGGCACGGCAACGCCGACCCGGTGGTGACGCCGCTGCAGCACAGCCCCCTCGACGACCTCGTGATCGAACCGCGCTCCTGGACGCCCCCCGTGCTCGAGTTCACCGCCGACTACGTGATGCCCGTGACGCCCCCCGCGCCGGAACCGGCAGTGGCGCCCGCTCGTGCCGCGGCCCCGGCGGAGGACCCCGTCGAGGACGAGGACGACGACGAGACGCTGCTCAGCATCGCGGTGGGCCGGTTGAAGGGCCACGGCTGGCCCGCGCACAAGGTGTGGCTGCCCCCGCTCGACGTGCCGCCAGCCATGGACCAGCTGCTGGGCGGGCTGGCCGAGGTCGAGGGCCGGGGCCTGCAGGTGGCGGACCCGCAGCGGCGCGCGAGGCTCCAGGCCCCCGTCGGGCTCATCGACCGGCCGCGTCAGCAGCGGCGCGATCCCTGGTGGATCGACTTCTCGGGCTCGGGTGGCAACCTCGGTGTCGCCGGCGGGCCGCAGTCCGGCAAGTCGATGGCGCTGCGCGCCGCCATCGCGGGCCTGTCGCTGACGCACACCCCGCAGGAGGTGGGGTTCTACATCCTCGACTTCGGCGGTGGCGCGCTCACCTCGATGCGTGACCTCGCGCACATCGGGTCGGTCACCGGCCGGCTGGACGTGGACCGTGTCCGGCGCACCGTCGCGGAACTGATGTCGCTGCGCTCGGCGCGCGAGGCGCAGTTCGGCGAACTGGGCATCGACTCCATGACCACCTATCGCCAGGGCCGCCGCGACGGTTCCATCCCCGCAGACAGGTTCCCGACGGATGTGTTCCTCGTCGTGGACGGCTGGGCGACGCTCAAGACCGAGTTCGAGAACCTCGAACCGCAGATCCAGACGCTCGCCAACAGCGGCCTCGGCTTCGGCATCCACCTGTGGGTGAGCGCCACGAAGTGGATGGAGGTGCGGGCGGCGACCAAGGACGCGCTGCAGTCCAAGATCGAACTCAAGCTCGGCGACGCTTTCGACTCCGAGGTGGACCGGAAGCTGCAGGGCGCGATCCCCACAGGGCGGCCGGGCCGCTCCATCACGGCGGGCGGGCTGCACGCGCTCGTCGGGCTGCCCCGGATCGATTCGGTGGAGGACGCCGACGACGTCGCCGCCGGGCAGCGCCAGTTCATCGAGGCGGTGAACCAGGCCTGGAAGGGGCCGCGCGCCGCCGAGGTGCGGATGCTGCCGGAGAGCCTTGAGATCAACGATCTGCCCGCGATCGGTCACGACCCGGCGGACCGCCGGATCCCGTTCGCCATCGACGAGCTGGAGCTCTCGCCGGTCTTCCTGGAGACGATGACCGAGCCGCACCTGGTGGCCTTCGGCGCCCCGGAATCCGGCAAGTCGAACCTGCTGCGCCTCATTCTGAAGGGCATCACCACGCGCTTCACGCCGCAGGAAGCCAAGATCATGATCGTCGACTACCGCCGCTCCCTGCTGGGCGAGGTGGAGACGCCGCACCTCATCGGCTACTACCCGTCGGCCTCCGCCGCCACGCCCATGCTGCAGCAGACCGCGGAGGCGGTCCGCGCGCGGCTCCCAGGGCCGGACGTGACGCAACAGCAGCTGCGCGACCGCTCCTGGTGGACCGGCGCCGAGGTGTTCCTGATAGTCGACGACTACGAACTGGTCGCCACCCAGTCCGGCAACCCGATGGCGGTGTTCTCGGACCTGATCAACCAGGCGGGCGACATCGGCCTGCACATCATCATGACCAGGGCCTTCGGCGGCGCGAGCCGTGCCGTGTTCGGTGACCCGTTGATCACGAAGATGAAGGACGCCGTCAACCCGGCGCTGATCCTCAGCGGGAACAAGGAGGAGGGCAAGCTCTACGGCGACGTGCAGGGCTCGCCCATGCCTCCCGGCCGAGGCACGTTGGTCACCCGTACGTTCAAGGGCCTCATCCAGACGGCGCACCTGCCCCGATCCGAGTCCTGAGGCACCCGACGGGGGTCAGCGGGACCGGCGGCGAGACGCAGCGGGGATCGCAATGGCGGCCACCACGCCCAGCCCCACCATCAGCACGGCCCCGACGGCGACCCCCAGGCCCAACACGGGCATGCGGGCGTCGACGGGCTCGGGCTCCGGCGTCGGTGCCGGCGGCGCGACGAACTCAGCGGCCTCGCTCGACATCGGCGCGGGGCGGGTGTCCAGCACCGCGCGCAGGGGGTTGACGATGCCCCAGCCCAGCTGGGCGTCCGGCGCGGTGGCCGGCGGCGGATCCGCCGTCAGCTGCAGCCGGGTGAGGAGTTCCGCGGCCGAGGCCCGTTCCCGACCCGTCGCCGCGTCGTACTCGAGCATCAGCGCGATGACGCCGCTGACGATCGGTGCGGCGAACGACGTGCCCGTATCCAGGTGGAAGGCCTGGTTCGCCGTCGTGGCGTTGCGGTCGTCCTGTGACGGGGCCAGCCCGACGATGCCGGCGCCGGGGGCGCCGATCTCGACGCGGGACCAGGCGTAGGACTGGGGGTGGGCTGACTCCTGCTCGGTGCTCATCCCGACGGAGATCACGCCGGGGAACGACGCGGGGAACAGCGGGCCGACGTTCTGGTCACCGTTGCCCGCCGCGGCCACCACGACGATGCCGGCGCTCAGCGCCCGGTGGATGGCCGCCTCGAACTCGTCGAAGAAGGGCACGTCACGCTGCACGGTGAGCGAGAGGTTGATGATGTCGACCTGGGCGTCGACGGCGGCGTTGACGGCGCGCACCGCGGGCTCCAGCGATTCCGGCGCCGGTGCCTGTTGCCCCTCGTCGGGTTGCACCGCGGAATGGGCCAGGGCCCGGTACGCGAGCACCTCCACGTCCGGGGCGATGCCGGCGAAGTTCGTCAGTGGATGGACCGTGCTGCCGTCCGGCCGCAGCCCCGCCGCCAGCAGGGAGGTGACGAACGTGCCGTGCAGGCAGTCCACCTTCACCTTCTTGTCGCGCTCGTCGTCGGAGACGCCGACAAAGTCGAAGCCCTGCACCTGGTCCGGATCGAAGTACAGGCTGCCGGCGGTGCTCACTCCGGTGTCGATCACGGCCACCGTCACGCCCTTGCCGGTGGCGAGGCGCCAGACCTCGTCCATGTTGAGGCGCTGCAGGTGCCAGGCGTCGAGCAGTTGTCCCTCGGGGGTGGGCTGGTTGATCTCGCAGCGGGTGGGTCGGAAGACGTCGGCCTCCTCGGCTGATGCCCCGACGGCGGCGTTGGACAGCAGGATGCCCGCCGTCATCGCGGCCGCGGTGGCGCGCCCGAGGTATCGCTTCACGCGGGTCAGGGTAGTCGCCGGCGGGGCCAGCGCGAATCTGGCGGCGCCATTTCCGGATCTGGTTGGCGGGCGCGGGCGCGGAAGGGGGAGGATGGGGACGTGCTCGGATACTTCGGTCCCGCAGGGACGTTCACCCATCAGGCGTTGCGCATGATCACCGACGAAGAGGCGGTGGCCTTCTCGAGCGTGCGCGAGGCGCTGGATGCGGTGCGCCACGGTGAGGTCAGGGGCGCCGTCGTGCCCATCGAGAACTCCGTCGAGGGCGGGGTGTCGGCCACGCTCGACGAGCTGATCGCCGGCGAGCCGCTCGCCATCCGTGCCGAGATCGTGATCCCCGTCGAGTTCGGGCTCTATGCCCGTGAAGGCACCCAGCTCGCCGACGTGCGGCAGGTGCTGACCCACGGACACGCGGCGGCGCAGTGTCGCCGGTGGCTGGCGGAGAAAGTGCCCCGGGCGCAGGTCACGGAGGCGGGCTCCACGGCTGGTGCGGCTGCGGAGGTCGCGCGCCCGGAGTCGCGCTACGACGCAGCCGTCTGCGCGCGCGTGGCCGGCGACACCTACGGCCTGACCGAACTGGCCTACGCCATCGAGGACAACCCGGGCGCGGTGACCCGCTTCGTCGAGGTGGGGAAGGCCGGGCCGGTCGCCCGGCGCACGGGCGCCGACAAGACCACGCTGGTCGCCTACATGCGCGAGGACCACTCGGGTGCCCTGCTGGAGATCCTCGAGCAGTTCGCCGTGCGCGGGGTGAACCTGACCCGGATCGAGTCGCGCCCGACGAAGACCACGCTGGGGTCCTACTGCTTCTCGATCGACGTCGAGGGGCACCTGCACGACAAGCGCGTGGGCGAGGCCCTCGAAGGCCTGCACCGCGTCTGCCCCCGCGTCCACTTCCTGGGTTCCTACCCCCGGGCCGATGAGTCGCGGCCGAAGGTGGGCGACGGGTTCACCGATGATTCGTACGACGCGGCCGCGGCCTGGGTGGAGAGCCTCGGCCTGCCGTTCTTGCCCTGAGCCAGGCGCCCGGCGCCTGGTCGAAGGGGCCTAGGCCGACACGACCCGCGCAACGCCGGGCAGGACCTCGAACCGGATGGCGCTGACGGCGCCGATGACGTCGCCGTCGACCTGGTAGGGCACCGGGCGGTCACAGTTGACGACCACGTCGCGCGCCACCCGTCGGTCGACGAACGGCTCGCGCCTGGTGCGCAGCAGCACGCCCGCCATCATGCGCAGCACGTCGCGTGAGTGACGCGGCGAGGCGACCAGCAGGTTGAGCAGCCCGTCGGAGGCGTCCGCGTGGGGGAGCAGCCGCACTCCGGCACGGAGCTCGCCCAGGTTCCCCACCTGGACGAGCGAGGCGTCGCGCAGCAGCACCTCGCCGTCGACGGCGATCCTGCTGGGCACCGGCCGCGCCTTCACGTGGCGCAGCCCGGCGAGCACGTAGCCCAGTTGTCCCAGCCGCTTGAGCCGGGCCGTGGCGTCGGTCACGACGGCTGCGTCCGCGCCCAGCCCCGCCATCACCGCGGCGTAGCCCTGGGCGTCGGTGTCCAGGTTCGTGTAGCGCAAGAGGTCGAACGGGCGGGGCGTGCCGTCGAGCGCCTTCACCAGCGCCGGGCGCAGCCGCAGCGGAAGCCGGAGGTTACGCGCCAGGAGGTTCCCCGTGCCGGAGGGCAACAGCCCGACGGGGACGTCTGTGCGGCGCAGCGCAGCGAGCACCATCCGCACGGTGCCGTCGCCGCCGGCCACGAGCACCCGGTCGACGCCGGCCTCGAGGGCTGCCTTGGCTTGCCCGGCGCCCGGGTCCTCAGGCGTCGTCAGCAGGTACCGGGCCGCAGGGAGGCCGCGGGCGCTGAGTTCGCCGTCGACGATCGCGCGGAAACGCTCACCCCGGCGCACCGAGGCGGGATTGACGACGACCGCGACCCTCATCTACGCCCGCCGCGGCCGCTTGACGAAGAACCAGGGCAGCATGGCGACCGCCAGGACGAACGCGGTGACGGCCCAGGCCCAGCCGAAGCCGAGGATGTCGGCGATGGCCCCGGCCAGCAGGGTGCCGGCGATGGAGCCGAGGTCTGTGGCCATGGAGTAGGTCGAGAGCGCCTGGCCGCCGTTGCGGTTCGACCCGATGAGATCTGCCAGCAGCGCCTGGGAGGCGGGGGCGATGAACGCCGCGCCGGCGCCGGCCGCTGCCGAGAGGATGAAGAACCAGGTGAGGGTGTCGAACCAGCCGAACGGGAGCGTGACAAGGGCGGAGAGGCCTAGGCCGACGACCAGGAACGGGCGCCTGCCCAGCCTGTCGATCAGCCGCCCCGTGGCCTGTTGGGTGATCGCGTTGCCGACGGCGAACAGCGTCAGCGCGATGCCCGCGGCAGCCGCGCCGATGGTGGGGACCGCCGCCGCCATCAGGGGGAGCAGCGCGATTCTCACGCCGAAGTTGGCCCAACCGTGGGCGAAGCCGGTCACCAGCAGCGCCCGGTAGTACGGCAGGGCCATGGCCTCGCTGAGCGTCATCCTCGGCTGCGCCTGCCCCGGCACCTCGGGCGCGCCGGTGTCGCGGCGCAGGAACACCATCACCACGAGCACCGAGGCGAAGACGGCAGCGGCGTAGAGGAAGAACGGCACGCGGAGGCCCAGGCCGGACAGGGCGGAGCCGAGGATGGGGCCGAAGATGTTGCCCAGCAGGAAGGCCGAGCCGTACAGCGACGACGTGTGGCCGCGCTGCCCGGGGGGCGACAGCCGCACCAGTAGGCCCATCGACGACACCGTGAACATGACCGAGCCGATGCCGCCCAGCCCGCGGAACAACAGCAGGGTCCAGTAGTCGGGCGCCAGGCCGCTGAGGGCGCTGGAGAGCGCGACGATGCTCAGGCCCAGCAGGTAGATGCGGCGTTCGCCGAACTTGCCGATGAGGGCGCCGCCCGCAGGGGCGAAAATGAGGCGCACGAACGCGAACACCGACACGATCGCGGAGGCGGCCATCACGCCCACGTCGAAGGACTTGGCGAACTGGGGCAGGATCGGCGCGACGATGCCGAACCCGAGCGCGATGAGGAACGCGGCTGCCACCAGCACCCAGATCTCCGTCGGGATGGGCTCCCTACGTGTCGCCTTAGCCACTCTTCGCCTCTCCATGGGGGCCACGAAACTGACCACGTTCACCCTATCCCCGGGGGGAAGTGCCACGCCCTGCCTTGCTGGGCTGGGAGAGGAACCCGAGTTGGGCACACCGCCCGCGTCCCGGCAGGCGGCCGGTGCTCGCTAGAGTTGGGCGCATGATTGATCCCAAGTGGCTTCGCGTCGATCCCGATCGCGTCCGACGCTCCCAGGCCCTGCGCGGCGCCTCGGTCGAGCTCGTCGACGACCTCATCGCGGCAGACGAGTCCAGGCGCTCCTCGATCGCGTCGTTCGAGACGCTGCGGGCTGAGCAGAAGTCCATCGGCAAGGACGTCGCCAAGGCCAAGGGCGAGGAGAAGGCGGCGCTGATCGCGCGCACCCAGCAGTTGGCCGCAGACGTCAAGCGCGCCCAGGCCGACGCCGACGAGGCGGGCAACCGCTTCGACGAGCTGATGAAGCAGGTGGGCAACCTCGTGATCGACGGCGTGCCCGAGGGCGGCGAGGACGAGGGCGTGATCATCGAGACCGTCGGCACGCCGCGCGACTTCGCGGCCGAAGGCTTCGAGGCCCGTGATCACCTGGAGCTCGGCGAAATGCACGGCGCCATCGACATGGAGCGCGGCACCAAGATCTCGGGGTCGCGTTTCTACGTGCTGACGGGCTTCGGCGCGCAGCTCGAGATCGCGCTGCTGAACCTGGCGATGAGCAAGGCCGCAGAGTGGGGCTTCACGCCGATGATCCCGCCCGCGTTGGTGCGCCCGTCGGCGATGGAGGGCACCGGTTTCCTGGGCCAGGCCGCCCAGGACGTCTACCACCTGCCCGCAGACGACCTGTACCTCGTGGGCACCTCCGAGGTGGCGCTCGCCGCCTACCACTCCGACGAGATCCTCGACGCGGGCACGCTGCCGCGCCGCTACGTCGCCTACTCCCCGTGCTTCCGTCGCGAGGCCGGCTCGCACGGTAAGGACACCCGCGGCATCTTCCGCGTGCACTGGTTCGACAAGGTCGAGATGTTCGTCCACTGCGACCCGGCTGACGCGGAGGAATGGCACCAGAAGCTGCTCGGCTACGAGAAGGATTTCCTCAACGCCCTCGAGGTGCCGTTCCAGGTGCTCGATGTCGCCTCGGGAGACCTCGGTCTGAGCGCGGCCAGGAAGTTCGACTGCTACGCCTGGCTGCCCACCCAGAACCGGTACCGCGAGGTCACCTCCACCTCCAACTGCACGGAGTTTCAGGCCCGCCGGCTCGGCATCCGTGGCCGGTTCGAGGACGGCGTGCGCCCCGTCGCCACGCTCAACGGGACCCTCTGCGCCATGACCCGCATCATCATCATGCTGCTCGAGAACCACCAGCAGGCCGACGGCTCCATCCATGTGCCGGAGGCGCTGCGGCCGTACCTCGGAGGCCGTGACCTGATCACCCCGCCTGTTTCCTGAGGATCATGGGCTGGATGCGCGCTTCACAAGCGGATGAGGCGCGTCGTCTGCCTGCTCTTTACCGTTGGTTGACTCAACGGTGGCATGCTTGGTCTGGTAACAGATCAAGCAACCAGGCGTCCCTGAGGGCAGGGAAGAGAGGCAACGCCATGGAATTCACACCACAACTTGTTGCGCTGGACATCGACGGCACGCTCGTCGATGCGTTCGGCGTCATGCCGGCCGAGGTGCGCGCTGCGGTGCGCAGGGCCGTCGACGCGGGGGCCACCGTCGTTCTTTCGACGGGTCGCTCGTGGCTGGCCACGCAACCCATCGCCGACGAGTTCGGACTGCCGGAGGGCTGGCACGTGTCGGCCAACGGGGCGATGGTTGTCACCTATCCCGAGCTCGACATCCGGCACGAGACACGCTTCGACCCCACGGACGTCATCCGTCAGGTCACCGAGATCGCACCCCATGCCCGCATCGCCGTCCAGGACGGGCTCCACTGGCGCGTCAGCCAGGAGTTCCCGCCCGGAGAACTGCTCGGCAACGTCGAGGTCGTCCCCGTCGAGGACTTGGCCAAGGAGGAGGTGTCCCGCGTCATCGTGCGCGACCCGGACACCACCGAAGAGGCCTTCAGCGAGATGGTCGGGCGGCTCGGCCTCCAGGAGGTGGCCTACTTCGTGGGCTGGTCTGCCTGGCTCGACATCGCCCCGAAGGGCATCGACAAGGCGTTCGGTCTGGAGATGGTGTGCCGGGAACTCGGCATCGAGCAGAAGGACGTGCTGGCCATCGGCGACGGGCGAAATGACATCGAGATGCTCGAGTGGGCGGGTCGTGGCGTGGCCATGGGCGACGCCCCGAACGAGGTGCTGGCGGCCGCAGACGCGGTCACGGGCAGCTTCGCCGACCTCGGCGTCGTCGAGGAGCTCAACCTGTGGTTCCCCGCGCTGGAGACCGAAGGCGCCGCCTGACTTCGCCGGGGCAGAGAGAAAGGGCCACCCCTGGGGGAGAGGGTGGCCCTTTCGGCTTGTGGGGGGTCTCAGGCGGCGGCGACCCGACGGGTACCGCGCTTGATGTCGTTGGCGACGGCCACGATCTGGGCCGGCGTGGGGGCCGTCCTCTGAACGGGGCGGGCGACGCCGCCCTCAGCCTCGATGCGGCGGAGGTGCCGCTTCACCGTGGAGACGGAGCAGCCCACCTTGGCCGCGATGACGCTCAGCGGCTGATCCGGGTTGGCGGCACGCATCCGGTGGATCTCGTAACGGTCGAACTGGCGCCCGGAGTTCACGCCCGCGAAGGTGTCGAAGTCTTCGGGGGTGACCGTGATGCCGAGCCGGGCGCGGATCTCCTGGCGCTGGCGACGCGTGGTGCCGGCCACGAAGCCGGAGACGTCGAACTTCGCGACGGCGTCTGTCAGGCACTGCGCCATGAGTGGGCAACCGGCACACATCTTCTCGGCCTGCGAACGGAGCATCTGCTGCTCACGGCGCTCGCCGCGTGACGTCGGAGACGTGCCGTCGTCGAGGAGCGGGTGCAGGAACACATTCGGGTATGCGACGCAGGCGGTCGTCGGTTCAGTCATGTCAGCCCTTCCGTAGATCCCCTTGTGGAGTGCTGGTTCAAGACTGTCGTGAAAACGCGGGCCGTGGGCGCTCACGGCATGGGGAGATCTACCCGACTTCTCTGGGTACCGGACCTAGGCTGCTTTGAGTATCTGGGCTCAGGGATGTGTATCGGCCGCATCCTCGAGGCTGGACGACGCGGGGGAGAGGCGCCGGGTGGGGCGGTGAAGGCCGAGTGAGTACTCACTAGGATGTGCCCGTGTCCACAGAGTCTGCCATCCGCCCCGGTCCACTTTGGCGCCGGGTGGCAGTAGTGGGCCTGATCGTGGCGGATCTCGCCATCCTCTCCAAGGTCTGGTGGATGACGGGACGTGGCCTCGACCTCACCGACGAGGGCATGTACCTCAATTGGATGACCTCCCCGTGGGACTGGCCCTGGGCCAGCACGCAGTTCGCGTTCTTCTTCCATCCGCTGTGGATTCTCGCGGGCCAAGACCTGGTTCTGGTTCGTCGGTATACGGTGCTGCTGCTCCTGCTGGTGGGCGTGGTGTTCTTCGCCGCCGTACTCCGGCGCTCCTTCGCGCTTCCGCGTGGGAGGAGTCTGGCGTGGGGGGCGCTGCTGACGCCGACGGTACTGCTGGGGGTCGGATCGCAGTCCGTATTCTTCACCCCCAGCTACAACCTGCTGGGCCTCATCGGTCTGCTCGTGTCCGGGGCGGCGCTGGTCGGGATCCTGCTGCCCGCCCCCGCCGCAACCCGGCGTCCGAAACTGGGCCTCTGGCCGTGGGTGGTGCTGGGCGTCGGGGGTGTGATTTGCTTCGCCTCCCGTCCGACGGCGGGGGCCCTCCTCCTGGTGCTGGTGCTCATCGCGCTCGTCGTGGCGGGCCGATGGAGCTGGCGTGGGCTGGGCGTGGCGGCAGGCGTCGCCCTGACCGCGTTCCTGATCATGGCGCTCCTGATCGACGGCGGCCCCGTCCGGTTCCTGGAGCGCGTGCTGGAAGGGCTGGAGCTGTACAGCATCCAGACGCAGCGCGGTGCCCTGGACGCTGTGATCAATACCTTCACCTACGACCAGCGCTGGGAGCGGTCGGACATTCTGTGGGGAGTGTTCATCGGAGTGGCTCTAGCGGCGGCCGTGTTTCTTCGACGAGCCGGCAGAGGCGCCCCTCACGGGCTGGCGACTCTCGCGGCGCTGTCGGGCATCGCTGCGGCGTTGGTCACGGCCGTTGGGTTCAACCCTCTCCACGGCAGAGTCGGACGCTCCGTGACGGTGGCCTTCTTCCTATGGGTGGGGCCTGCACTCGCGCTGCTGACAGGCCGGAGCCGCCTCGGCCGCGGGAGTCGGGCAGTCATCGGTGCGTTGTGGCTGCTTCCGTTCGTCTACGCCTTTGGCACGCATTACAGCACGGTCGCGTTGGCCGGCTCTGCCGCCTTCTGCTGGCTCGGGGCTTCGGTGGCGGCGCTCGGCTCGGCGAGGAATGGGCGGGCCGCGCTACCCGTAGTTGGCGGACTATGGTTACTGGTCACTGCATTGTGCCTGAACGCAGCTGCTGGGGCTCCACCTAGACAAGAGCCTCTGGAGGCGCAGGATAGAGCGCTTGATCTTGCTGGCCACGGTCAGATCTATTTGTCCCCAGACATGTCCCGCTATCTCGAGGCGGTGGCCGTCGGAGTGGCTGCGGAAGGATTCGTGCCCGGCACTCCTGTACTCGATCTCACCGGAGAATCGCCAGGCCTTATCTACCATTTGCAGGCGACAGCGACGGCCGACTCCTGGGTCATCGGCAGGTATCCGGGGTCCCGGGACCGGCTTGCTCTCGAACTGAACCTTCACACTGAATGCTCGGTTATCGGCGATTCGTGGTTGCTCGTCAGCCCTGGCGGGGTGCGCCGCATCGATCCCGAGGTCCTCGGTGAGGTGGGCCTCATGTTCCCTGATGACTACCGGCTGGTAGTGGGGGAGACTTCCCCAGAGCGTTCGGGTGGCTATGCCGTGGAGGTGTGGGCACCACGAAGCGGAGCCGGCCTCACGGACCGCTGTCTCGCTCAGCGATAGCCCGCAGTTGCCGTTGCCGCGACAACGCCTGCTATCGGGCGGGGGTCACACTGCCTGCTCGAGCGAGATGACGTCAAACCTGTGGGCGCCGACCTCCTCGATGAGAGCAATGAGGCTTTCTGTCGATGCTCGGCGACTCAGCTTCAAAGCGCGTTCCGGATTGAGGTGCCGGACCGGCTCGTAGGACGCCATCCACTCGCGGATCGCGGGTTCGTTGTTAGGTACCCAGTAGACCCCGGCGGTGTCGGCCAGCAGGTCGTCAAGTGCACGTCCGCTCCTCGCTCCCTCGTACAGCACGAGAACATCCAGCCCCATCGCCAGGTAGTCATACACCTTTGTTGGGGTCTCGATCCCATTGACAGAGCTGTAGGCGACCCCGCAGTCCGCATTGACAAACTGATTCAAAATCTCGTCTTTGGCGACGCGCCCACCGTTCAGGTAGTTGTCCGTCGTCCGTGCCGATGCGGAGTCGAGCGGTTTACCGAAGTGCGTCAACGTGGCGTGCGAGCCGTCGAGCGCTGAGATGAGCGCATCAGGCGGGGTGATTGCGAAGAACTGACCCGCATGGACGAGTCTGGCGGGCGACTCATCGTTTTCGTGCCGGGCGGCGAAGTCCGGCACGGGCAGACGGTCGTCCCACCCGTTGTTGATCACGACCGGATCCAGTCCCGGATGGGGATTGACCACGAGGTCGCTGCAGACGCTGTTGACGACGGTGATTCGGTCAGCTGCAAGGTTGAAGCCCACCTCGATGTTGGCCGCGCGCTCACGTTGTTCATCGCTGATTGCCATGCGCGGGTTCAGGGCAAACGGATCGCGGTAGTCCAGGATCGTCGCGGCACCCCAGCGACGCTTCGCATAGCGAGCGAAGCCGAAGTAGCTGAACGGGTTACCGGAGCAGATGACGACGTCGAACTCGTCGTTGCGCGCATTGAAGTAGCGTTCCAATGCCAGTTCCCAGAACGCTGAGTCCTGCGACACGGTCTTGGCCGCCTCGTTGACGTTCTCCAGGTAAGCCCTACCCCAGGGGCCGAGGCCGCCAGCCTTCTCCGCGACGAGCGCCGGTCCATGGTCGGGGACGTAGTGCACACCGGCGGGCGCGTCCGGCCACGGTGTGGCCACGGCAAGATTCGCCACCACCCGTCCACCGGACAATTCCTCAAGTCGGTCGAACCAGTAATTGGGACGCTGAGTGCCGACCGTCGGGCTTGGCCCGGCGTAGTAGGCCACGATCAGGACGTTGAGGTGGTCCTCTTCCCGCAGAGTGGCGGGGCACGGAGGCGCCGCTGGCAGTTCGACCACGGGTGTGCTGGGCAGCTCCTGGTAGAACGCCGGCCATTGTGCGCGAAAGGCTGCGCCCGCCTCTTGGCTCACGTGAACCACGCCGGATGCCGACGTCATCAATGCCAGCGCGCTGGGGGTCAAGGCCGGTGTCTTGTCCTCGACCCAAGCGGCGTGCGGCCACTTGAGCACGGCGTTGGCCCAGAGCGCCAGGTCCGCAGCGGGATGGTTGGGGCCGACAACGAGCAGCGGATTGTGCACATGTTGCCTGATCCAGGACAGAACCGAGCTCCATCGTGCCGCTGGCGCGGGCTCCAACGCGCCTGCGAGGATGTTCATTGACGGTGCCGGCATGGTGACCTTATCTGCGACTCCGTCGAGCTTCAGCAGCGTGCCCTCGCCGGTCACGATTCGCCAGCTACGGGTTCGGGCCAAGCGCTCGATCCCTTCGTTCCCGGCGGTGAACACGACTGGGGTATGAAACGTCACTGGTGAGTCCTCCGAGACCTGTCGGGGCTGAGCCGAACGCATCGCCCCGATTTCCGTAGTGCACAAGAGCCTACCAGCGCAGCGTTGAGCTCCGGAGCACGTTCTTGGCGCACTAGTCTAAAGACATGCTCTTCGTTGGTCTCACCCGATTCAGTCTCTTCATGCCCAATTCCGGCGCCTGGGTCGCTTCAAACGGTTCCCGGTTAACGGAGGAGGAGTACCTGGCGCACTTGTATGACGACGAACGGCTGGGCTTGAGGTGCGACGTGTTTTTCAACTTCACGCTGCCGATGATGGCTCTCGCGGTTGAGAATCACCGCGTCCGGCACGTCATCACCTTCTCCAGCAACCTTCCAACCCGATATAAGGAGCAAGTTCAGGCAGCGGCGGAGTCCTATCCGTTTGTCGTGCTCGACGAGGTTCCAGTCGGTGGGACCCCTGTGGACATCGGCGTTTTCGCCCAGCAGGAGGTGGAGCGGGTTGGCTGGGGCGATCAGCCGATGGGGCTGTACCGTCTCGACGATGACGATGTGCTCTCAGTGGATTTCTTTGACCAAATGACGCCTCATATCACCCCCGAGCACCTCGGGTGGGTCGTCACCCTCGCGTCGGGCATCACGGCCATTTACGAGAGAGGACGGTTCTTCCTCGTGCGAGGCGCGGTATTCCCCCTGCATTCCAAGGGGCATCTGTCGGTGTGTGGGTGGCGTGATGGCGAGTTTGTCCGGGCTCCGGAGGCAGCGCACACGAAGTCGGACCGTGTGGGTCCGGTCATTCTCGATTCACGCAAGCTCAGCCACCTCTGGGTACGCTCGACCACGCAGGACGGTGCCCTATACCGCATGGAAATGAGTCGTGAGGTTCAGTTGCAGAAGATGATCGAGGAGTTCCGCAAGTTTGAGGTCGTTTCGCAAGAAGCAATTGCGGAAGCGTTCCCGCTCATGCAGTACTCCTTCACCAGCGAGCCGCCCACAGTGTGAACAGCTCAGGCGCCGAGCTGGCGGATGATCGCGATTTCGCGATCGACTGTCTGCTCACGGGAACACTGCGCAGCGACGCGGGCCATCGCGTTGCGTGACAATACGGGCAGCAGTTCCGGGTTCTCGATCAGGTGCCACAAGCCGTCGGCAAACGCGATCGGATCGTCTGGCTTGACCAATACACTAGCGCTCGAATCGGTGAACTCGGGGATGGCCGCCACCGCATTTGTCACTGTTGCCATTCCGCTGGACATGGCCTCCCCCAGCATGACCCCATGCGTGTCGAATCGGCTAGGGCATAGGAAGATGCCATGGTCATAGTGCAGTGAGGCCATCTCGATCGGACGTGAATACGCCTCGCGGGCATGAACGTTGGGCAGGTGCCTGACCATGTCCACCTTCTTCTGAAAGAGGGGACCGAATCCTGAGATGGTGAAGCTGAGTTCCCCAAATCCTCTGCGGGTCGACAATAGCCGGATGGCCTTGAGAGCGATGTCGTTGCCGTAATTCCGAGCGGTGAACGCGCGCATCACCAGGATGGATTTGCTTTCGCTGGGTTCACGCAACCGGCCGCGGTACATGTCGCCGTCAATGTGGTTGGGGATGATCTCGACCCGCGAGCAGGTGGCGCCGACATCCACCTCAGACACACCACGTTGGAACTGTGACACGAAGACGACGGTGGCACCGGGATGCTTGAAGATTCTCCGTGCGGCCGCGAAACGCGAGGCGTTGAGCGCGTCGCGTGACTGTTTGACCTGGGCCAACTGAACTGTGGTGTCGTTGTAGTGGAGGCGTCGGTAGTCCCGCACCTCGTACCCGTGGTACCAGACGGCTAGTCGTTCCCCCGGGAGATAATCCACCAGAAGATTCTGAAGGTCTGACGTGGGGGAGTGGGCGAGTACTGGCGCAGAGCCGGCGCTGAGCTGCCGGACAGCGGGCCGGAGTAGCTTCGGGTGCATGTGAACGTGCGCGAAGCCGGGGTGCAGGCTCAGGCTGAGCTCGTCCGGAACACGAGAAGAGTAGTCGATGACAGTACCACGCAAGCCCGCCATCTCATAGGCCTGCACGCGCCCCTGGATGAATTCGCCACCAAACTTGGCTCCGTCGGGCCACACCGGGGTCAACAGTGCAAAGTCGGGGTATGCGCGCAGAACCTCAGCCAGCGCAGAAAGCTCGCTCACTTGCCGCGGCTCCGGATCAACGGACGCGAGAGGACATTCACGCCGCGGCGTAGGGGCTTCGGTAGTCGGCGGTAGGCACTCACCACTGCCTGGAGCTTTGCAGGCATCGGCTGGCCGCTCGTCATGGATGCCACTGCCCTCGCTTCGGCAAGACTCACGGTCTGGGCACGCAGATCGTCTGCTTCGGCTCTGAGCCCTTGGATCTCGTCCCGGAGTTCGTCGATGGTCTCGTGGGCGGTGTGCAGGTCCTCTGCGAGCTTGTGGCTCAACTCCAACAGGTCGGCTTTCGCTGCCCCCTCCTGCGCAAGCCGGTCCTTGGCGGCGTCAAGTTCCCTGAGGATCCCGCGACGGAGGCGGTCGTTGTCTTCCGCCCTTTTCTGCCAGTCTGCCTCTGTTTGCATGGCTGCGAGTATATCCATCAAGAGGTGTTCGACCGCCGGCGCTGAAGGGTGCCCTCGACGACCTTGGGCGGGTGCAGACGTGATCGCACCTGGGCCTTGACCTTGACGTTGCCGGGCTGCCGCAGTGATACGGAGTTGCGGCGACCGAATCCTGTATCGGAGATGGTCCGGTCTCCCAGCGAGATGATGAATCGGTACTCCAGGTCCTTGCCATCCGCGATGCAGACAACACTGTGATCCGGAGCGAGTAGCATCTCTCGCACGCGCGGCTCGTCGCTTGGCTCTATGGCCTCGCTGGCGGCTCGCTCAAGAGTCGCCATCCTGCGCTGGACGAAGACCAGAAGCGCGCTCATCTGCCGCTCGAGTGCTCGATAGCGTGGCTCCCAGTAGCTGTCCATCATGAGCTCCGATCCGTCGCGAGTGACCTGACTAGGGAAATCTCCTGCTCGATGGTAACCGTGCGGGCGCGGCCAACGGCCACGGCTGCGGAGGCCGAGTTCGCCAGTTGGACCAGCAGGGCCGGATCCTTCACGAGTTCTTCGCAGGCAATAGCATGCGAGGCGGGCGTCTCTGGACGGCCCAGCATCGCGGTTGAGCGGTTGATCACGAGTTCGTCGATCCCATCCAACTCCGTTGTGACAGGAACCACGCCGGCGCTCATGGCCTCAAGCAGGTAGCCCTCGCGTGAGTGTGCCCGCATGGGACTGAGCAGTACATCAGCCTGACCGATCCTCCGCATGGCCTCCCTGCGGGGGACCTCCTGTTCCTCCAGCGCGATGTTGCGGAATCTCCGGAGGGGGGCGACCGATTCCTCAAAAAGTCTGCCCCACCCCGTGATCTGGAATGTGGTTCTCTCGAAGCAGTCGCGCCTAGCCAGTTCGAGGATGGAATCCACGAGGAGATCGGGAGCATCTCCCCATCCGTGGAAGGGCTGTATCGCGACAACCTGCAGTGCGGACGAGCGCTGCGAGGACCGGTTTGCAGTTGGCTCAACGAACCGCCGGATAGAATGCACTCTGTGGATCGGCACTCGCAAGAGCACCGCTGCATGGTGGGTGTCTGTGGTGGCGTCGGTCAGGTAATGGACGTTGCGGTGTCTCGAGAAGAGCTCCCCGTACGGGAGCCAGGGAGCGTTCCTCTGCCCGCCGAAATCCTCAAGCCAGTTCCCAAGGTCCGCGGCGCTTTCGAGGTGCGATGCCCAGTTGCTGTGCCATTCACGGAAGGTGTCGCTCTGGAGCCATGCCACCACGAGGTCTACGTCGGGGATAGCAGTTGATCCCGCAACGTCGTCGATCAGGGTGCATGTAACCTCGAATCCCGCAGCACGGTAAGCGGCCGCGCGTTCTAGCACGGGCTGTGTGGCCAGATCGTCAGCAACAACCAGGATCTGGGGGGCGGCAGAATGCTCCGGCATTGAATCTGTCCTGCCGTCAGTCGGTGCCGGTGTCCATCGAGGAGCGCTCGACGGCCTCGTCCACATCCGACGGCCCGGTGGCGCCCAGTTCGGCGATGGCCGCAGCCCCGCCGCGCTCCAACTGCCCGATGAGGGCAGCGTGCCCGGCCAGCAGGGTGCCCTGCTGGGCGTACAGCTCGAGCTTCTCGCGGGAATCCGCGATGTCGAGGTTGCGCATGGTCAGCTGGCCGATGCGGTCCGTGGGACCGAACGCCGCGTCCTCCACGCGCTCCATCGAGAGCTTGTGCGGCTGGTAGCTCAGGTGCGGGCCGCGGGTGTCGAGGATGGTGTAGTCGTCGCCGCGACGCAGGCGCAGATCCACCTCGCCGGTGACGGCGGAGGCGACCCAGCGCTGGATGGATTCGCGCAGCATCAGCGACTGCGGGTCCAGCCAGCGGCCCTCGTACAGCAGGCGGCCGAGCTTGAGGCCCTGCGCCTGGTAGTTCGCGAGGGTGTCCTCGTTGTGGATGGCCGAGAGGAGACGTTCGTAGGCGATCCAGAGGAGCGCCATGCCCGGCGCCTCGTAGATGCCGCGCGACTTGGCCTCGATGATGCGGTTCTCGATCTGGTCGCTCATGCCGAGTCCGTGGCGACCGCCGATGGCGTTGGCCTCCATGACCAGCGACACCGAGTCGTCGAAGCGGACGCCGTTGATGGCGACGGGGCGGCCGAGCTCGAAGCGGACCGTGACGTCCTCGGTGGCGATGTCGACCGACGGGTCCCAGTACTTCACGCCCATGATCGGCTCGACGGTCTCGAGCGAGACGTTGAGGTCCTCCAGGGTCTTGGCCTCATGCGTGGCGCCCCAGATGTTGGCGTCGGTGGAGTAGGCCTTCTCCTTGGAGTCGCGGTACGGGAGGTCGCGCTCCGTGAGCCAGGCGCTCATCTCCGCGCGCCCGCCCAGCTGCCGCACGAACTCTTCATCGAGCCACGGCTTGTAGATGCGCAGTTGCGGGTTGGCCATGAGGCCGTAGCGGTAGAACCGCTCGATGTCGTTGCCCTTGTAGGTGGAGCCGTCGCCCCAGATGAAGACGTTGTCCTCCGCCATGGCGCGCACCAGGAGCGTGCCTGTGACGGCGCGCCCGATCGGCGTGGTGTTGAAGTACGCCTTGCCGGCGGAGCGGATGTGGAACGCGCCACACGCCAGGGCGGACAGGCCCTCCTCGACGAGCTGCGGCTTGCAGTCGATCAGCCGCGAGATCTCGGCGCCGTACTCCACCGCGCGCCCGGGAACGGAGTCGATGTCCGGCTCGTCGTACTGGCCGATGTCTGCGGTGTAGGTGCAGGGCACGGCGCCCGCCTCGCGCATCCACGCGACGGCGACGGAGGTGTCGAGGCCGCCGGAGAACGCGATACCGACGCGCTCGCCGACGGGCAGGGAGGTGAGTACTTTAGTCACGGCACCACTTTAGCCGTAGGTGTTCGCCGCATTCCGCGCTGTCCGGCCACGCGCGGGTACGGCCAGCCGAGTCGAGAATCGAAGGGGCTCCTGTCAGCTGATCGGCATCGGCTGGGTGTCGGCAGCCCCGATTTTGATGAGTTCCCGATGGAACCACGGGGCCATCCATACAGCATAGGTGTCGGTGATGTGGGTACCTTGCCTGAATACAGGGACCTGCCCGACGGCTGCGGAGCATCGGTCAACTCCTCGTGGGCACACCCAGTCCATCGCAGGGAGGAAGGACGCCCGGAGGTCCTTCGCCACCGCCTCAAGAACGGCGGAAGCGCCCCCTGGCCCGCGCTTGAACATGCACGCTGAGTAGTCGTCGCTGTTGAGTTGGAGGCAGACGTCCGGCCGCTGCCCATTGTCGAGTGTGGAAGTCATCGAGTCATCGACGATGACCAGGCGGCTCCCCGCTGCCGTTACTCGGGCCAGTTGGGACGAAAGGCGCTGGGACTCCACAGCCGGGATCCCTCGACCCTGCGAATAGATCACCAATGCTGGAGGATTGGCCTCGATGTCCTCCAACACCTTCATGCTCCAGTCGCGGCATGCCTGGTAGGGCTTCCCGTCCAGCGACACCACGCCGGTTTCGATGGAGCAGGCGGACTTGGTGTGGACCTCCAGCCGCCACCCTTCCCGCTCTGCGATCGCCTCGAATGGGCTGAACCACTGGTTGGCCTTGGAGTCGCCCAAGAGGAGCACGCGGTGATCTGAATCGGTGTCGCCGTAGATGCACGATGTGCGGGGCTGTACCTCGTCGTATGTCAACTGGCATTTATCTGCGTATGTGGCGGGAAGATCCTCCATCACAGATTCCGGGGCTGGGGTCAACGGGCCTGAGGTGGTCCAAGCGGCTTGGGGGTCGGCTCGCTCCACCAACTCAAGCCCTCGGGAGGCGCTGACATCGACGTATGCCATGGGACCCCATAGCTGGGCGTCAGAATCGGCACCGCTCTCCGCGGCGGAGTCACCTGACATCGAGGACGCCGCGTCCGATGCGAGTGCGTCGGGTCGAGACGCAGGCTCAACCGTTTTCGGTGAAGCCAGTAGAAGCAGTCCTGCGGCGGCCAACGACAGGGCCATACCGGCGGCGCCCATGGCCAGCGCGACCTTAGTGGAGTCCATCACTCTCCTATGGAAGCGCAGCGGATCCTCAACGAAGTGTTTCGTCAGCCACGCGCCCACCACGCTGAGCGCGGCGGCAAGGGGAAGCAACCATGGTCGATCGGATGAGTGCAGTTCGGCGAAGATGAACAAGGGCCAGTGCCAGAGGTAGATGCTGTAAGAGAGCCCCCCGATCAACCGCATCGGAGCCACGCCTAAGGCCCTCGCTACCCACGTGTCCGGGTGGGCGCAGCCCGCGATGACCACGGCGGCGCAACCTAGCGTCGGCAGAAGCGCCGCATACCCTGGCCAAGGGGTGTATGTGGTCACAACAACAGCGGTGGCCAGGACGGCGGCTATCCCGACTGCGCTCAAAGCGTTGGCAACCGTTCGGTTGATTCGCTGGATCAGCCAGGGCATCGCAATCGCTATGAGGGCGCCGATGGCCAGTTCCCAGATTCGGGTGGTGGTTACGAAGTATGCGTTGGCGGAGTTTCCTGACGTGTGCCAGATGGACCACGCGAACGAAGCGAGCGCGACCGCGCACAGCAAGATGCCGACGACGCGTCGCCGGTGGTCGAAAGTCGCTTGGGGGTTGTCATCTCCCGTCGATGCGGAACCCCGGCGCGCTCCGAGTCGCCTCGCCACGATGAGTCCGAGCAGAATCAGCAGCGGCCAGATGAGGTAGAACTGCTCTTCGACAGAAAGCGTCCAGTAGTGCTGGACGGCCGAAGGAATGGCCCCGACGTCGGTGGCCAGGTAGTCCACGGAGCGTGCGGCCAGCACCCAATTGATGACATACAGCGCCGATGCCCCGATGTCGATCGCGAGGAACCGGTGCTCGGAGGGTGGGAGGATGAGCCATCCCGCGACGGCCGTGAAGACCAGAACGACGGTTGCCGCCGGCAGCAAACGGCGCGCCCGCCGCGCATAAAAGCGAGGAATATTGACGGTGCCGCTGCGCTCCCATTCTTTGACCATCTGCCAGGTAATGAGGAATCCGGAGATGACAAAGAACACATCAACACCGGCGAAGCCGCCCGGAAACATCGTCGCGCTGAGATGGAACAGCACCACCCAGGCCACTGCGATAGCCCGAAGACCCTCGATGTCGCCTCGTGCCGCCCCTGTCCTTGCTTGAGCCACTGCCCCTCCTCGATCTTCGGGCGAAACTCTAGCCCGAGCGGCGTGATGCGCAGATTTCGTCGATGCGGGCCGCGTCGAGTACCGCACACTCTCCTCGTAGGTGGGGACCCACGCGAAGAGTGGAGAAGCGGGCGCAGAAGGTAGGATGCTCGCCTAGTACTGTCGGCAGGCTGGAGGCCAGGCATGCAGCGACCCCATGCTGTGATCGCGCTACCCAACAACATCGAGATCGACGCACGCGCGCAGCGCAATGCGTTGGCGCTCGTTGCTGCGGGTTACCGCGTCACCATGGTCGGCTTCGGCACCGGCATCCCCAACGAGGGGGTGATTGCGGGCATCCCGTACATCCTCTGCCAGGCCAGGCCGAAGAGCGGCGGGCCGGCGCCCGCCGCGGGGCCAAAGCCGCCGTCGATCCTCTACCGGATCGTCCGCAAGGCGTTCCACCTCGTGCTCCACCGCCGTCCTCCGCAGAAGGTGGCCAAGGCCATCGCCCGCGTCGAGGAGACAGCCGGAGCCGTGGTCAAGCAGGCCAACAAGCGCGTGCTGCGCCCGGCGCAGGGGTTGGTCAACAAGACGGCCCAGAAGGTCAATGCGCCCAAGCCCGACCCCGACGCGCCGTTCGACTGGCGCTCCGCGCTACCGCACGTGCCGGTGATGACGGATGCCCTGCGCGACGTGATCGCCGGGCTGGAGCCCGACCTCATCGTGACCGACGTCCACCTGCTGCCCATGGGCGCCGAGGTGGCGGACATCCAGCGTGCCAAGGGCAGGCAGATGGGGCTCCTCTACGACGCCCGCGAGTACGTCTACGGCCTGGCCAGCGACGACCAGAACGTCACCTTGGGCTTCCCCGCGCTCGAAACCGAGGCGATGCCCAAGGTCGACGCCACGGTCACCGTCTGCCAGCCCATCGCGGACTTCCTGGCCAAGCAGTACTCCCTGAGCGAGGTGCCCCCGCTGGTGCCCAACGCGCCTATCGGAAACCTGCCGGAGACCGGCCGCACGCTCACCGTCCGCGACTTCCTCAAGATCGACGACGAGGCGCCGCTGCTCGTCTACGCGGGCGGGCTCAGCTACCACCGCGGTGTCCACGACGCCGTCGTGGCGCTGAAGGACCTGCCAGGCGTGCACCTGGCGATCGGCGCCCGACGCGAAAGCTCCTACACCGACGAACTCGAGGCGATCGCCACCACGCACGGTGTGCGCGACCGGGTGCACTTCGTGCCCTTCGCCCCCACCCACGAGGTTGCCGAATACCTGGCCTCCGCCACGGCCGCCGTCATGCCGTTCCTGCCTGTGGGCAACCACAACTGGGCAGCGCCGAACAAGTACTTCGAATCCGTCCAGGCACGCCTGCCCATCCTGACCTCGAACATGGACTGGCTCTCGGAACGTGTCACCACGCTGGGGATCGGCGAGGTGTTCCTGCACTCCAACCCGCCCTCGCTGGCCGAGGCGGCGAAGAAGCTGCTCGGGAACCTGGACCAGTACCGGGCCAAGCTCACCGATGAACTCGTGGCGGAGCACACGTTCGAGCACTTCGAGCACGTGATCGTCGACGTGGCCAAGCAGATCACGGACCCGAAGCTCCTGCCGGGCCTCGAGCCCACCAAGCTGCACGACAACCTGGCGGCCATCCGCAGCGACATGCTCCGGCAGCGTGCCACCCTCGCGGATTCGAAGCTGTTCGAGCCCAGGCCGTGGATCCGGATCGGCTGCGCCAACACCGGCGGCCTGCCCCAGCTCTGGGCCAAGGCGCTCATGCGTGAGTACCCGCAGGCCATCGCCGAATCGGTGTGGCGACATCGTGAGCAGTCGCTGACGTTCCCCGTCGACGAGACGGTCACCTACGGCCAGTGGGTCTCGCCCGCCTGGCAGAAGCAGCTCCAGGCCAAGCTCGAGGACCGCGTCAGCCACGTCCTCACGGAATCGGGCCGCTCGGTCATCGGCGCCAAGTTCGGCGCGCACTTCTACGACGAGGTGGGGTGGTTCGCGCGCAAGGGCATCCGCCAGGGCCTCGTTTTCCACGGCTCCGACATCCGCAACCCGCGCATCCACGCCTCCCTCGAGCCGGATTCGCCGTTCAAGGACCCCGCCGAGGAGCTGACGGCCATCCTGCAGCGTCAGGTGGAGGACCTCACGCCGCACGTGCTGAGCTTCGACGGCCCCGTCTACGTCACCACCAACGACCTCCTCGACTACCTGCCGCAGGCCACCTGGCTGCCCGTCGTCGTCGACACCGACGAATGGCGGACCTCCATGTCGCCCCTGGCCCACGGCGGTCTCCCCATCGTGTTCCACGTGCCTTCACGCCGCTCCATCAAGGGCTCTGAGGACGTCGACGCGGTGTGCCGCGAGCTCGAAGCCGAAGGCCTCATCGTCTACCGCGGCCTCAATGAACTGAGCCGCGAAGAGATGCGCGAGCAGATGCTCACCGCTGACATCGTCATCGACCAGATCCGGCTCGGCGACTACGGCATCACCGCAGTCGAGGCCATGTCCGGCAACCGCGTCGTCATCGGCCACGTCGCAGACCGCGTGCGCCAGCGGATCAAGGATGACGTCCCCATCGTCGAAGCCACGTCGCAGACGCTGCGCAGCGTGCTGCTCGAGGTCGCCGCGGATCCCGCCAGGGCCGCGGTGCTCGGCAGCCGGGGCCGCGAGTACGCCAAGCGGTGGCACGACGGGCGGCACAGCGCCCACGTGCTCGCAGAGTTCATGGGACTGGGCGAGCCGGCCCGTTGATGAAGATCCTCATGCTGGTGGCCACCTCCGTGGCCACGGACACCAGGGTGCTGCGGGAAGCCCGCACCCTCGTCGACGTCGGGCACACCGTGCACATCATCGGCCGCTCGGTCCCTGCCGACTTCGTGCCGGGGCCGGGCATCACGGTGTCGTCGGTGGGCACGTCCTCGGTGTTCCGCGGGGAGGGCCAGCCGTCGCTGGCGGGGAAGAAACTGCCTCCGCACCTGCGCTTCGCCCGGTGGTTGCTGTTGCCGGAGCACCGCCGTTCGTCCTTCGGCCGGTGGGCCGCAGGTGCGGTCAAGGATGCGCAGCAGCGCGACTTCGACGTGGTGCACGCCCACGACTTCACGGCACTCGCCGCCGGCGACCAGCTCGCCCGCGAGCGCAAGGTGCCCCTGGTCTACGACTCGCACGAACTGTGGACGGGCCTCCCCCGCGAGTTCCGGCCCACCCCCCTGGCCGACGCCCGCGAGAAGCGCGTCGAGGGCGAGTGCGGCTCCCGCGCCTCCGCCATCATCACCGTCGGCGACGGTGTCGCGGATGCGCTGAAGGGCGTCCACGGCTGGCAGGACGTCACCGTGGTGCGCAACACCTTCCCGCTGCGCGACGGCCACCCCGCCGTCCCCGAGGCGCCCACCGGCCTCGTGTACGCGGGCCGGGTCGCCGCCTACCGCGAACTCGAGACCATCGCGGCGGCCAGCAAGCTGGTGGATCTGCCCATCACCATGTGCGGCCCGGCGGACCAGACCTGGCTCACGTCGTTCGATCCTGGCCGGGTCACCGTCCTGGGTGCACTGCCGCTCGACGAGGCTTCGGCCCTGATGTCGGCCGCAGGCCTGTCCCTGGTGACGCACTCCGACAAGTGGGTCAACCACCGCCTCGCCCTGCCCAACAAGCTGTTCCACGCCGTCAGCCTCGGGTTGCCGGTGGTGGCCACCGACATCGGTGAACTGGCCAAGGTGGTGCGCGAGCACGACCTTGGCACCCTCTACACACCAGGCGACCCCGACGACCTCGCGCGCGCAATCAGGGAGGCCGTTGCTGATTTTCCGCGCTACGTGTGTAATGTCGAGGCGGCACGTCCGGCCCTGTGCTGGGATGCCGACGCCGCCCGCCTGCGGGCCGTCTACGAGAAGCTGGCATCCGTGCACGCGGATGGCCGGGGAGAAGGTTAAGTGGCCAACACTGCTGAGACGTCCACGCGGCGCGTCTACACACCGCACAAGGCGGGCATCCCCAACCTGCGGGATTACTTCACGGAATTGTGGCACCGCCTCGATTTCGCGAAGGAGATGAGCGACACCAACATCCGCGCCGGGAACACCAACACGTTCCTCGGCCAGGCCTGGCTGGTGCTCAACCCGCTCCTCCTCGCGGCCGTCTACTTCCTCCTGGTGATGATCATCGGTGGCGGAAGCCAGTTGGACGCCAACGGTGTCCCGCGGGCCGACTTCCCGCAGATCGCCGGCGGCCTGTTCCTCTTCTTCCTGATCTCGGGCATCGTGCAGGCCTGCGCCACCTCGGTGACCAACGCCGGATCGCTCATCCTGAACATGAACTTCCCGAAGCAGCTGCTGATCTTCGCCAACACCTACCTGGCGCTGCGCCGGTTCGTGCCGACGATGATCGTCTACGCCGTGATCCACGTGGTCTTCGGCAAACCCATCGCCTGGACCCTGCTGTGGGTCCCCCTCGTGGTGCTGCTCGCCGCGCTCATCGGCATGGGTCTCGGATCGATCGTCGCCACCTGGCACGTCTACTTCCGCGACACAGCGAACTTCCTGCCGTACGTCATCCGCATCTGGCTGTACGCGTCGCCGGTGCTGTACACGGGTGAGCAGTTCCTCACCAACCCCATCGGCAAGCGCACGGGCGAGTGGATCCTGTTCAACCCGGTCTTCGGCATCCTCGGCATGTGGAGCGACGCCCTGCACGGCCACAACCCGCCGTGGTACTACGTGGCCACGGCAGTCGCCTGGGCGCTGGCCCTCAGCATCGGCGGCATCCTGTACTTCATCTCTAGGGAGCGTGATTTCGCTGTCCGCCTCTGACGAATCCCAGTACCTGGAGCGCCAGCCCGGAGCACCCGAGCCGGAGGTCCACTCCTCCGTCGCGCCCCCCACGTCCGACGAGGGCGCAGCCATCGTCATCGACGACCTGCACATCACCTACAAGGTGTTCATGGAGCGCAAGAACACGCTCAAGAACGCCATGGTCAAGCGCCTGCGCGGCCAGCAGGTCAACTACCGGGAGGTGCGCGCCCTCCGCGGTGTCACCTTCAACGTGCCGAAAGGCCAGTGCACCGGCGTCATCGGTGCCAACGGCGCCGGCAAGTCGACGCTCATGCGCGCTGTGGCAGGCATCCTGCCGCCGTCGCAGGGCCGCATCGAGATCGACGGCAAGGTCTCCACGCTGCTCGCGCTCGGCGTCGGGTTCAACTCGGCCCTGACCGGCCGCGAGAACGTCGTCCTGGGCGGCCTGGCCGCAGGCCTGACGCGCCAGCAGGTCACGGAGCGCTTCGAGGAAATCGCCGAGTTCGCGGATCTGGGCGACTTCATCGACATGCCGATGCGCACCTACTCCTCGGGCATGTTCTCCCGGCTGGCGTTCTCCGTCGCCGTGCACATGGACCCGGACATCCTCATCATCGATGAAGCCCTGTCGGCCGGCGACGCGAAGTTCAAGGACCGCGCCAACCAGAAGATGGCAGAACTCATGGACCACGCCGGCACGATGCTGCTGGTGTCGCACGCGCTGGGCACCATCCAGGAACTCTCCGACGAGGTGGTCTGGCTGCACAAGGGCAAGCTCATCCGCCGGGGCGACCCGAAGGAAGTGTGCCAGGCCTATCTGGACTTCCTGAAGGTTGGCGACGACTCCATCGTCATGGAGGACTTCTGACCCCCAGAGTGGCGATCGTCACGACGGGGCACGACGTCGCCGACGCCCGCCTGCACCGCACCGTGGCAGCGCTGCAACGCGCCGGCTGCCGGGTGCGCGTGCGCGGGCTGTCCTGCACCGGGGCCCCCGGGGGTGTCCGTCCCGCGGGCAAGCTGCTCCGCGGTCTCCGGGCGTTGCTCTGGCCGTGGCAAGCCCGCTGCGACGTGCTGGTCACCATCGACCCCGACACCGCGCTCTCAGCCTGGGTGTCGTCGCGGGTGCTGCGACGTGCCTGGGTGGCCGACGTGCACGAGGATTATCGCGAGCTGCTGCGCGACAGGGCCTGGGTACCCAAGCCGCTGCTCGCCGTGCTGCGCGGCGCCGTGTCCCTCCTCAACCGGATCATCACCCGGGCAGACCTGGTGCTGGTCGCCGACGACCACGTGCCGCCGCGCCACGCTCTCCGTCGTTTCGTGATGCGCAACGTGCCCGACGTGACGCTGCTGCCCCCGATGCCGGCGGTTCCCGGTGACAGCACCCTGGGCTACCGTCGGGCGGTCTACATCGGCGACAACCGCACCACCCGGGGCCTCCGCGACATGGTCGAGGCGGTCGCGGCCACTGTCGACGACCCGACGCCCTGGCACCTCGACCTCGTCGGCCCCGTCGCCGCGGCGGACCGCGCCTGGCTCGACGAGCGGCTCACCCGCCGGGATGCGCGCACCGTCACCTGGCACGACCGGCAACCCCCCGCGGAATCCTGGCGCATCGCCGCCGGCGCCGACGTCGGCCTGTGCCTCCTCGCCGGCACCCCGGCCTTCCGCGACGCCATGCCGTCGAAGGTGTACGAGTACCTCGCCATGGGCATGCCCACAATCGCCACGCCGCTGCCCCGCGTGCGGAAACTGGTCGAGGGAACCGGCGCCGGAGTGATCGTCGACGGCGTGCCCGCCACCGTCGAGGCCCTCCGCAGGTTCGCCGCCGAGGCCGACCACCGGGCGGCGCTCGTCGCGAATGCCCGCGCCGCGGGCGAGGAACTCCGCCAGCGGCCCAGCCCCTACGACGAGGCCGCGGGGCGCATCGGCAAGCTCGCGGGCATACTGACGCCATGACCCGGCCACGTTTCCCCAGGTTCGTCTACGGCACCGGCCAGGAGCCGGACGCGCGGTTCACGCTGGCCAACGAACGCACGTTCCTCGCCTGGATCCGCACCTCCCTCGCCCTTCTGGCGGCCGGCATCGCGCTGGAGGTGCTGGGGCCGGACATCCACAGCGGCCTCCGCATGGCGGCCTCCATCGTGCTGCTCGTCGCCGGCACGGCCGCCGCACCGATGGCCTGGTGGAGCTGGGCGCGCTACGAGAAGGCCCTCCGCAGTGCGCAGCCGTTGCCGACGGCGTTCTTCGCCCTGCCTGTGGCCATCATCGTCGCGCTGGTGGGTGTCCTGATCCTGGCCGGCCTCCTCCTGGCATGAGCGTCTACGACCCCGGTCTCCAGCCGGAACGCACCGGGTTGGCCTGGCAGCGGACGTCCCTGGCCCTCGGCCTCGGCGCCCTGGTCTACGCCCGCATCGCGGCCCAGACCGTGGGCGTATGGGCGTGGCTGTTGGGCGGGGCCGGCATCCTCACCGCACTGGTGCTCGGGGCGGCCTCGCGTCGGCGGTACCGGTACACCCACCGGTCGCTCACCGCCGGCGTGGTGAAGCTGCCCGACGGGGTGCTGCCCGCCGCGCTGGCCCTGGCCGTCGCCACTGGGGGCCTCATCGTCCTCGCGCTGACCCTCGTCAGCCCGGCCCGCTAGTGTCGCACCAGGGACCGCAGCCCAGTGGGCGCGGCCCGATGTCCGGCCCGGACGTGCATTCTGTATGCTCGCTTGCAGCGATATTCGAAGGGACCCAAGCATGGTTCGCATTGTTGATTCGGCGGACGTCTCACCCGACGCCACCATCGGAGAAGGCTCTTCCATCTGGCACCTGGCCCAGGTGCGTGAGAAGGCCGTCCTCGGTGAGAACTGCATCGTCGGACGCGGCGCCTACGTCGGCACCGGCGTGCAGATGGGTGACAACTGCAAGCTTCAGAACTACGCCCTGGTCTACGAGCCGGCCGTGCTGGAGGACGGGGTCTTCGTCGGTCCCGCGGTCGTGTTCACCAACGACTACTACCCGCGCGCCATCGACCCCGAAGGCAAGCTCAAGCGCGGCGACGACTGGGAGCCGGTGGGCGTGACCTGCAGGCAGGGCTCCTCCATCGGAGCGCGCGCGGTGTGCGTCGCGCCCGTCACCATCGGCCGTTGGGCCATGGTCGCGGCTGGTGCCGTCGTCGTGAAGGACGTACCGGATTTCGCGCTCGTGGCCGGTGTCCCGGCCAAGCGCATCCGTTGGGTGGGCCGCGCAGGCGTGCCGCTCGAGCAAGGTGACGCCGAAGGCCTGTGGGTGTGCCCCCAGACCGGCGACAAGTATCAAGAACAAGACGACAACACTCTCGTGGAGGTTTCTCAGTGAACGACTTCATCCCACCGGCCAAGCCGATCATCGGCGATGAGGAGCGCGAGGCGGTCGACCGCGTGCTGCGCTCGGGCATGCTCGCCCAGGGCCCTGAGGTCAAGGCCTTCGAGGAGGAGTTCTCGGCCCACTTCGGTCTGGGCCGCGCCTGTGTGGCGGTCAACTCCGGCACGTCGGGTCTGCACCTGGGCCTGCTGAGCTCCGGCATCGGCCCCGGCGACGAGGTCATCGTCCCGTCGTTCACCTTCGCGGCGACGGCGAACTCGGTCGCGCTGACTGGCGCCACCCCGGTGTTCGCCGACATCGCGCTGGATGATTTCACGCTGGACCCCGCGTCGGTGGAGGCCTCCATCACGGAGCGCACCAAGGCGATCATGCCGGTGCACCTCTACGGTCACCCCGCGAAGATGGTCGAACTGCAGGCCATCGCCGACAAGCACGGCCTGATGCTGTTCGAGGATGCCGCGCAGGCGCACGGCGCCTCGCTCAACGGCACGCCGGTGGGTGCGTTCGGCACGTTCGGCATGTTCTCGCTGTACCCCACCAAGAACATGACCTCCGGTGAGGGTGGCATGGTTTCGGCGGCCAACGACGAGATTGAGCGCAACCTGCGTCTCTACCGCAACCAGGGCATGCTGCAGCAGTACCACAACGAGGTTGTGGGCCTGAACAACCGCATGACCGACATCCACGCCGCCATCGGCCGCGTCCAGCTGACGAAGGTCGGCGCCTGGACTGAGCAGCGGCAGAGCAACGCCGCGTTCCTGTCGTCGAACCTGGAGGGTGTTGTCGTGCCGCCGGTGCTCGAGGGTGCGGTGCACGTGTACCACCAGTACACCGTGCGGGTGGCCGAGGGCCGCGACGAGCTGGCGAAGGCGCTGAAGGACGAGTACAACGTGGGCTCGGGCATGTTCTACCCCGTGCCGAACCACCGCCTCAAGCCGTTCCAGGCCGACGTCGAGCTTCCCAACACCGAGCAGGCCGCCGTGGAGTGCCTCTCGCTGCCCGTGCACCCGTCGCTGTCGCAGGAAGACCTCGAGCGCATCGTCACCGCCGTCAACACTCTCGCCAAGGCCGGTGCATGACAGTGGCGAACCTTCGAGCGGGCCTGATCGGCCTGGGCTCCATGGGCCGTCACCACGCCCGCAACCTGCGCTCCATCGACGGTGTCGACCTGGTGGCAGTGGCGGATCCGGCGGGGGACCCGTTCTCCGTCGCCGGTGACCTGGAGGTGCTGCCCGGCATCGACGCGCTGATCGAGCAGAAGCTCGACTACGTCGTGGTGGCCACCCCCACCCGGTACCACGAGGAGATCGGTCTGGCGCTGGCGGAGGCCGGCGTGCATGCGTTGGTGGAGAAGCCGCTGGCGGCAGACACCGGTGCCGCGAAGCGTCTCGCTGAGGCGTTCGCTGCCAAGGGTCTGATCGGCGCCACGGGTCACATCGAGCGGTACAACCCTGCCCTGCAGGAGCTGCGCAAGCGGCTCGAGCGCGGCGACCTGGGCGACCTGTACCAGATCTGCACCCGCCGTCAGGGCCCGTTCCCGGCCCGGATCGCTGATGTGGGCGTCGTCAAGGACCTGGCGTCCCACGACATCGACCTCACCGCCTGGGTGACCCAGCGCAAGTTCGAACTGGTCGCCGCCCGCACCATGAGCAAGACCGGCCGCGAATACGAAGACATGGTTTCGGCCACCTGCCAGCTCGAGGGCGGTCTCATGTCGAACCACCTGGTCAACTGGCTGACGCCCACCAAGGAACGCCTGACGATCGTCACCGGCGAGAAGGGCATGTTCGTTGCGGACACCCTGACCGCCGACCTGACGTTCTACGCCAACGGCAACGTCCAGACCACCTGGGCCGACATCGCGCAGTTCCGCGGTGTCTCCGAAGGCGACGTCACCCGCTACGCCATCGCGAAGCCGGAGCCGCTGCGCACCGAGCACGAGCAGTTCCGCGACGCCGTGCTGGGCAAGGAAGCCGACATCGTGACGATGGAGCAGGGCGCCCGCGTCGTCGAGGTGTGCGAGGCCATGATCGAATCGGGCAAGACGGGCCAGTTCATCTCCGTCAGCTGATTGCCGATTTTTCGAGTTGCGTTTTCGTCTCGATCCGGCCGCATTCCGGCGATCGGGACGAAAACGCAACCCCACCACCGGCCACCTGGCCACAGGACTTTTGAGGAGACATCAGGGTGAAGATCACCGTCGTTGCGCTGGGGAAGATTGGTCTGCCGCTAGCGGTGCAGTTCGCTGACGCGGGCCACGAGGTCATCGGCGCGGACGTGCAGCAGGGCGTCGTGGACCTGGTCAACCAGGCAACCGAGCCGTTCCCGGGTGAGGCGCACCTGCAGGAGAAGCTCTCCGAGCTGGTGCCCGCCGGCCGGCTGCGCGCCACCACCGACACCAGCGCGGCCGTGGCGGAGTCTGACGCCGTCGTCGTGGTGGTCCCGCTGTTCGTCAACGCCGAAGGCATCCCGGATTTCGAGTGGATGGACAACGCCACGCGCTCCATCGCCGCCGGCCTGAAGCCCGGCACGCTCGTCAGCTACGAGACAACTCTTCCCGTGGGGACCACCCGCAACCGGTGGAAGCCCATGCTGGAGGAGGGGTCCGGCCTCAAGGAGGGCCTCGACTTCCACCTGGTCTTCTCCCCGGAGCGGGTGCTCACCGGCCGGGTGTTTGAAGACCTGCGCAAGTACCCCAAGCTGATCGGTGGCCTCTCAGAGGAGGGCGCCAGGCTCGCCAAGGAGTTCTACGAGGCCGTTCTGAGCTTCGACGAGCGCCCGGACCTGCCGCGCGGCAACGGCGTGTGGGACCTGGGATCGGCCGAGGCCGCAGAGATGGCCAAGCTGGCGGAGACCACCTACCGCGACGTGAACATCGGCCTGGCGAACGAGTTCGCCAAGTTTGCCGGTAAGAGCGGCATCGACGTCTACCAGGTCATCGAAGCCTCCAACTCGCAGCCCTACTCCCACATCCACCGTCCCGGTATCGCCGTGGGCGGGCACTGCATCCCGATCTACCCGCGCCTGTACCTGTGGACGGATCCCGACGCCACCGTCGTGGAGACGGCCCGCAAGGCCAACGCAGCGATGCCCGCGTACGCCGTCTCGATGCTGGCAGATGTCGCCGGCGACCTGAGCGGCAAGCGCGTCGCCGTGCTGGGCGCCTCGTACCGCGGCGGCGTGAAGGAGACGGCGTTCTCCGGGGTGTTCCCGGTGGTCGCCGAGCTCCGCGACCGTGGCGCCGAGGTGGGCGTCCACGACCCGATGTACACCGACGAGGAACTGGCCAAGTACGGCTTCGCGCCCTACCACCTGGGCGAAGAGGCGGACTACGCCGTCGTGCAGACGGATCACATCGAGTACCGCACGCTCACCAAAGAAGACCTGCCTGGCGTGAGCGCCATCGTCGACGGTCGCCGCAGCCTCGACCCGGTGGACTTCCCCGGCGTCGACATCCGGGTCATCGGCCTCGGCTGATCCCACACCAACGACATCACCCGGCCTGATCCAGGCCGGGTGATGTCGTTTTTTGGGCGTGGGGCCCCCAGCCGTGAGGCGGGCCAGCCTCAGCCGGCGAAGTTGAGGAGCGCCTCGATGACCCGCTCGGAGGCGTGGCCGTCGCCGTAGGGCTGGCCCAGGTCCGTGGTGGGGGCGGGCCGGACGATCACGTCGGAGAGCTGGGTCAGTTCGGGGTCGAGGATGTTCCACCCGCTGTCGATGGTCTCGGTCCACTCAGTCTCCGTGCGGATCGTGGTGGTGGGCGTGCCGAGGAGGAAGGCCTCCTTCTGGAGGCCACCCGAATCCGTGACCACACCTGCGGCGGCCATGACGGCGCGCACCATCTGCGGGTAGGCCAGCGGCTCGACGGCGAACAGGGAGCCGTTCGACAGCGCCAGGCCGTGCTTCTTGGCCAGCGCCACGAGGCGGGGGTGGGCGAGCAACACGACGGGCACCGGGGCGGCCTTCAGCGCGCTGAGGATGGCGCGGAGGCGCTCAGGGTCGTCGGTGTTGTCGGCGCGGTGGATGGTGGCCAGCGCGAACGGCTGTTCCGGGTCCACGCCCTGGGGCAGTTGCGGGGCGTCATTGGCGACTGCGTCCCGCGTGGCGAGGCACACGTCGGTCATCACGTCGCCGACGAGCAGCGCCCGGTTCGCCAGGCCCTCCTTGGCGAGGTTGTCCATGCCCACCTGCGTGGGCACGAGCAGCAGATCCGAGAGGTGGTCCGTGATGATGCGGTTGTGTTCCTCCGGCATGCGCCGGTTGAAGGAGCGCAGGCCCGATTCGAGGTGCGCGAGCTTGACGTGCATCTTGACCGCAGCCATCGCCGCAGCGGCGGTGGAGTTGGTGTCGCCGTAGGCCAACACCCAGTCGGGCTGGTACTCCTCCAGCACGCCGTCCATCTGGGAGAGCATCGCGCCGGTCTGGCGGCCGTGGGTGCCGGAGCCGACGCCCAGGTGCGCGTCGGGCGCGGGTATGCCGAGGTCACGGAAGAACACGTCCGACAGCAGCGGGTCGTAGTGCTGCCCGGTGTGCACGATGATGTGTTCCACGTCGTCATGCTGTTGGGCGGCCCGCACGATGGGGCCGAGCTTGACGAACTGGGGACGGGCACCGACGACGCTCATGAACTTCACGCGTTCCAGTCTGGCACAGCGCGGTGCGCTCCCCGTGCACCCGGGGGCGGTGGCGTCAGGTGTCGCTCCGGTCCCAGGCGTCACGCCCCTCCCACGTGGAGACGCACACCTCGTTGCCCTCCGGATCCGCCAGCACCCAGAAGCTGGGCGCACGGGTGTCGTCGAGCACGCGGCCGCCCGCGTCGAGGGCCGCGTTCAGCCGTGCCCGGGCCTCATCGTGGGCGACGGTGAGGTCGACGTGGATCCGGTTGCGCTGCGAGCGGGGCTCATCCATCTGCTGGAACCAGATGGGAGGGCCGATGCGGTCGGGGTCGCTCAGGTAGTCGTCGTCCAGGTCCCAGCCGGTGACGGCCTGCCAGAAGGCGGCCACCGTCGGGATGTCGAGGGCGTCGATGGCGATCTCGAGCTGCGCCAGCCTGCCGGGCTCCGACGTGAGGCCCCGCTCACGGACGAGCTCGGTCACGGCGGTGCCGAACCGCACGTCACGGTCCGTGATGGCGCCGACGTCGTGGCTGGCGACCGCGAGGTGCACGCGGTTGTAGCGCACGTCGATCTCCGGATGGTGGTCGTGCTCGTTGGCCAGTGCCGCGACGGCGTTGACGAAGCTGAGGGCCTCGTCGAACGAGCCGGCGTCGACCAGGAGGTGCATCCGGCCGAGCAGGTAGCGCCACTGGGGGAGTTGCTCACTGGCATCGTGTCTGGTGAGTTTCGTCATGCCACACGATAAGCCGGGGCGGGTGCCGGTGTCTGTAGAGTTGCGGTGGCTCGTCTCCCTGCAGAAAGGCGCACCAGTGTCAGACCGCAAGCCCCGTGTCGTGCTGTTCCGGCACGCCCCCGTCGACTTCGATTCCCGCGCCAAGCGGATCGCGGGCACCCTGCACAGGGGAGGCTTCGAGCCCATCATCATCTCCCTGGAACCCGCCGGCGGGACGTCCGAGGAGTTCCTGCTGGACGACGCCATCCGGGTCATCCGGGTGCCGCTGGCGTTCCGGCCCAAGGAGTCGCTGCTGAAATCGGTGCCGACGGATCCGATTGCGCCGGACCCGGCCGTCGAGCAGGTGCGCGCGCTGCGCCGCCGCCGCGGGATCTACGCCGAGCGGGTCAAGGGCGCGGACGCGGCCTCGGCCAAGGCCGCCGCCCACTACGCGAAGCTCACCGCCCAGATGGCGCCTTTCGTGGCCGGGCGGCTCGGCCGACGCGTGGCCCACCGCGTGGGATGGGCGGTGGACACGGTCACGGCGCCGCTGCGGCCCGATGCCGCGCACCGTGACCTCTACCGCGACCTCGACCTCGCCACCACGCTGCCCATCGCAGACCACACGGCCTACACCCTCACGGATCTCCTGATCTCGCTGCGGCCCGACATCCTGCACGCCCACCACCCCAACGTGCTCCCCGCCGCGTGGCAGGCCCTCGACGCCCTCCGCTCCGCCGGCCACCCCGTCCGGGTCTCGCTGGACATCCGCGAGAACTTCACCGGCCTCCCGGACAAGGAGATCGGCGACATCGTGGCCCACCGCACGCTGCTGGAACTGCAGCGTCGCTTCATGCCCTTCGCAGATCACGTCACGTCGGTGAACCAGCAGATCGCCGACATCGTCACGGAGCAGTACGCCCTGGAGCGCCCTGCCATCGAGTTGCGCAACTACCCGGTGCTGGCGGAGCCCACCGGTCCCCGCACCGTCCGTGAGGCGGCAGGGGTCGACGACGGCACGCCGTTGATCGTCTACTCCGGCGTGATGAGCCGCGCCCGGGGCATGGACACCCTGATCGACGCCATGGCGCACGTGCCGGCCGACGCCCATCTGGCCATCGTCACGATGCCGTTGCCGCATCCCATGGAGCCCGAGCTGATGGAGCAGGCCGAGGGGCTGGGCGTGGCGGACCGGATCCATTTCGTGCCCGCCGTGGACCAGAGCGAGCTGATCCACTACCTCAGCGGCGCGGATGTCGCCGTCCACCCCATGCCCGGGGGGTCGCCGAACCACGACCAGGCCATGCCGAACAAGCTGTTCGAGTACCTCCACGCCGGCCTCACGTTCGTCACGTCCGACGCCAAGTTGCTGGCGCAGTTCGTCACCGACAACGGCATGGGCCGTGTGTTCCGCTCGCATGACGCGAAAGACCTCGGCCGCCAACTGACGGCCGCACTGGCGGCCCCCGTGCCTGCCGAGCACCTCGCGGCGCTCGCCGAGCGGTACTCCTGGCAGCACAACGAAGCGGTCATCCTGAAGGAGTTCTCCAGGCTCGCCACCCTCACGGAGACCGACCCCCGCAGCGGCCGGGCCCGGATCACGCCCGCCGAGGCGCCCTTCCGCGCGCCGGGCTCCGCCGTCGAACCCCCGCACGTGGTGCTGTTCCGGCACGCCCCGGTCGACATCGACACCCGCGCCAAGAAGATCGCCCAGACGCTGAGCCGCGGGGGCTACCGCGTCACGATCGTGTCGGTGGAGCAGCCTGGCAGTGCCCCCGGCGAGGCCATCATGAACGACGTGCGGATCATCCGGGTGCCCCTGCAGAACGCGCCGGCCGCACCGCCGAAGCCCACCTCGCTGCCTGAGCGCCTCGTCGCCAAACTACAGCGCGACGCCCCCGCGCGGGTCCGGGCGCTGGTGACCCCGCCGTCGCAGCGCCCCGAGGCCATCATCGAGGCGCACACCGGCACCCTCGCGCAGCTGCTCGTGAGCCTGAAGCCCGATGTGATGCACGTCCATCACCCCTACGTGTTCGACGCGGCCCGCGTCGCGCTGCGCCGGCTCGGCCCCGAGGTGCGGATGGTCTACGACGCCCGCGAGAACTGGGCCGGCCTCCCCGTCGTCGAACGGGGCGCCCGCGCGCGGCACGAGATGCTCGTGCACGCGGAGGCGGCCGGCATCGTGCACGCCGACGGTGTGCTCACCGTCGCCGAACCCCTCGCGGACGACCTCAAGGCAAGGTTCCGGCTGCCCCGGCGCCCGACGGTGGCGCTGCACTATCCGGTGGAGTACCCCCTCGTCGGCACGCGCACCGTGAGGGAGGCGCTCGGCCTGGGCGACGACGTGCAGCTGCTCGTGTACTCGGGGGTCCTGAGCCGGGCCCGCAACCTGGACCTGCTGATCAGGGGCCTGGCGGAGCTGCCGGAGCACGTGCACCTGGCCCTGGTGGCGGTTCCGTACCCGCACCCCCGTGAGGCCGAGCTGCGCAAGGTGGCCGATGTCGCCGGGGTGGCCCAGAGCCGCCTGCACTTCGCGCCCCCGGTGGACCAGCACGAGTTGGCGTACTACCTGAGCGGCGCGGATGTCGCCGTCTCGGCCATCCCCAAGGGGTCGCCGAACCACGACCTGGCCCTCCCCAACAAGCTCTTCGAGTACCTCCACGCGCGCCTGCCGCTCGTGCACGCCGACGCGGCCGCCATGCGGGCGTTCACCCGGCGTGAGGGCACCGGCACGGTGTTCCGCAGCGGCGACCTGGCCGACTACCTGCGCGCGGTGCGCCAGAACCTGGAGTCGCCGGTGCCCGCCGAACTGCTGGCGGAGAAGGCCGCGGAGCGCACCTGGCAGCACCTCGAGCCGCGGATCCTGGGTCTCTACGACCGGCTGACCGGCTTCATCCATACGGAACCGGGGCCGGACTTCCCGCCGATGACGGTCACCGAGGTGGTCGACCGGGAGGGCTGACGCGGCCATCCTCTGCGCGTTAGGGTGGTTTCCATGCGCGCTGTCATCGTTGAGGCCCCCGGAGATGTCGACGTCCTGAACATCGGCGAGGCGGCGAAGCCCACCCCAGGCCCTGGCGAGGTGCTGGTGCGCACGGTCGCCTCCGGCGTCAACCGGGCTGATCTCCTGCAGCGCCAGGGCCACTACCCGCCCCCTCCCGGCATCACCGACATCATCGGCCTCGAGGCCAGCGGTGTCGTGGAAGAGGTCGGCGAAGGCGTCGAGCGCTGGAAGCAGGGTGACGAGGTGGTGGCGCTGCTGGCAGGCGGCGGCTACGCGGAGTTCTTCGTCGCGCCGGAGGGCCAGCTCATCTCGCCCCCGCCGGGAGTCGACCTGGTCTCGTCGGCCGGGGTGCTGGAAGTGGCGGCCACCGTGTTGTCGAACCTGCGGGTGGGGAACCTGGCCCACGGTGAGGTGTTCCTCGCCCATGGTGGCGCCGGCGGCATCGGCACGTTCGCCACGCAGTACGCCAAGGCGCTGGGCGCCGTCGTCGTCGCCACCGCGGGCAGCGAAACGAAGCTCCAGCACTGCAGGGACCACGGGGCGGACTTCGCCTTCGACTACCACGGCGACTGGGTCTCGGAACTCCGGGAGGCCACCGGAGGTGCCGATGTCATCCTGGACATCATCGGCGCGAAGTACCTCGAGGCCAACGTCAAGGCGCTGAAGAAGCGGGGCCGCATCGTCGTGATCGGCCTGCAGGGCGGGGTGAAGGGGACGCTCAACCTGGGGGCGCTCCTCTCCAAGCAGGCGAGCATCACCGCCACCTCGCTGCGCTTCCGGCCGGACACGGAAAAGGCGGAGATCTGTGCCGCCGTGGAGGCGCAGGTATGGCCGATGTTGAATGACGGCCGAATCAAACTTTCCCCAGAGACGCGCATTCCCTTCGACGAGGTGCGCACCGCCCACGAAAAGCTCGCCGGCGGCGACAATGTGGGCAAAATCGTTCTGGTCCACTGACCCCGAACCCGGCGACACGCCGAGGTACAGAACCGTTTCCAAACGTGGATCAGCGCCTTTGTTCCACGATCAAACAGCAGTTGGTCTGCGGCTTCAGTGACCGGGCGACGGGGAGGGTCGCCGTTCGCCCTCATGTCGCGATTCGTGGGCTATTGACCTTTCCGTAACGACTGTTCTAGCGTCGGCCACAGCCAGTGCTGGCCAGGGGGAAGCAGGACGCAGCCCCCGTATATTCAGGCCCGAGCGCGGGTGCCGCCGTGCATTCCGCCGTGCCATCAATTCTTGGGGAAGAAGTCATGGAACAAGTCAGCATTCGTCGACCCTTGGCGTGGATGATCGCCATTGCAGTCCTTCTCAGCGGATTCTTCGCAGCCTCCCTCAACAGAGCCTGGGCGGCCCCGGATGACGGGGTTGCCGACATCAAGGGGTTCTTGTCGACGAACCCCACGGGGAACCTGGCCACCTGGTCCAAGGACCTCGGAACGGTAGGAGCGTTGGCGCTCCCGCTGCCCCTGGTGACGTCGTCGCCGGGGGCATTGCTGGGTGTGGACGACATCATCCAGAAGGTGGTCGTCGACACCCTGTCGGGAGTCGTCAGCTTCAACGAACTGATTGCGGCGCCGGGAACAGGCTCCTTCCCCTTCACGCTTCCTGACGGGCGCAGCGGCACGCTGACCACGAACGCAACGAAGATCGGTGAAGGCTGGCGCGTCGACTTCACGGCGACCGTGAACCGCACCGTCACCGGCCTGGACCTGCACCTCGCCGACGCCGCCACGGGCGTCGACCTCTCCGTCACCGGCGGCGTCTCGGCCGCGGTCACGGCCCAGGTGAAGTTCAGCATCCAGGAAGACGGCAGCGGCGGCGTGTGGATGATCCATGACACCGACCCCACAACCCAGTCACCCCGCCTCGACATCGACGTCACAGCCACGGTGACTGCCAACGCCAAGGCCGCCGTCGGCATCCTGGGCGTGTCGCTGACCGGCTCGACGCTGTCGGTCAAGCACTACACGAAGGCCACCTTCAACGACCCCAACAACGACGGCAAGCTCGCCTTCGTGGGCAACCAGGCTGAGCTGGCGGCGGCCGGCTCGCTCGAGGGCCTCGTGCAGGCGGACCTCGATGTGGACAGCAACAGCTCGATCTCCGGTCAGTTCACCCTCGGCGCCGATACGACCGTGACCATCCCGGGCTTCCCGACGACGGTGAACGCCACCGTCGCCGTCAACTGGCCCGACATCACGCAGGGTGCGCCGCAGGTCACCGCGACAGGCTTCGACGCCACCCTCGGCAAGTTCCAGAACATGAACCTGCAGAACCTCGCCGACGGGCTCGCCCGCGTGATCACCGCCATCAACGCGATCCAGCAGCGCAACTACGACTCCGGTGGCGTGCCCACCGGCAACCTGGACCTCCCCTTCATGCGCGGGACCCTGGCCGACGTCATCGCCATCGCCGAACCGCTGAAGGCCTTCCTCGCGGACAACGTCTGGTCCGACGGTGACCCGGCGAGGCTCGGCACCCCCAAGTTCAGCTCGCTGCAGGACCTCCTGACCAAGCTCAACGCCAGCCTCGATCTCGGCACGGTCAGCTGGGACTCCACCAACAACAAGTTCGTCATCCCGCTGGAGTTCTCGGGCACGGCCTCCGGGAACCTCGACAAGGCCGCACAGGACCTCTCGGGCACCAGCAGCACCTTCACCGACACCACCATGACCGTTTCCGGCACCCCCTGGGCGGGCCAGGACCTGTCCGGACGTCGGGTCGTCGCCGGTTCATCGGGCGGCGAGATCGCCAGCAACACCGACAACTCCATCACCCTCACCGGCAACTGGGCGCCCAGCACCCCCACCGGCACCGTCAACTGGGTCATCTCGGGTCCGGAGGAGCGCACCGGCGCCATCACGTTCGCCGATGTGCTCACCAACGACGACGGCGCGGGCATCCTCGGCGCGAACGCCGAGGCGAGCGCCGCAGTGGTGAGCGCCACCCACAAGGCCACCATCACCGTCGTGCTCGACCTGAACGACCCCGTGACGGGCATCGGGTGCGCACCGGCAGACAAGGCAGGACAGCCCTGCCCGTACGAGACCACCATCGCGGGCATGAAGATGAAGGTCGACGAATGGCCGCTGCCCACCGACCGGGTGATGCTGCGCACCGGCTCCACGATCTACACCGCGGACTTCCCGATCGAATCGACGATCGACATGCAGGCCAGGGCAGGCTTCTTCAAGGTCAACATCAAGGGCGACCTCGTCATGTGCCGCTCCAGCCAGAACGACACCTGTAGCGACACCGGCACCGATCCCATGGTCTCCATGGCACTGAAGCCCATCGGCGACGCACAGAAGGACATCCGGCTCAGCAAGCTCGTCAGCATGCTCGTGACCGATCCCGGCGCCGTGCTGACCCCCGACATCAACATCCGCGCCAAGGCGACGGCTAGCATCACCGTGCCGGAACTCGAGGGCTTCATCGGCAACGACGTGACGTTCACCCTCAACTGGACTGATCTGACGGACCCCGACACGCTCGCGTTCACCGCGCCGAACTTCTCGAAGCTCACCTCGCTCGATTTCTCCGTGGACAACCCGAAGGCGTTGTTCAACATGGTCATCAAGCAGTTGCAGACCCTGGTGCACAACATCGCCGAGGCCGATCCCGGCACCGGCAGCGACGCCTACAATACCAAGCTGCCAGGCATCGGCCGCTCCCTGCGCGACCTGGTCCTCAGTGACCAGGCCAACGGCGACGCGGGCGTCAGCTACGGCACCAAGACCCTCGTCGACAGCACCCGCACCGCCGCCGCAGCGAAGTTCACGCAGGCGATGGTGGGGCGGGCGATCACGGTGGGGACGCAGGTCAACATCGTCGAATCGGTGAGCACCGACGGCACCACGCTCACCATGGTCAAGGACTGGGACGCCCTCCCGGTGGCCGGCACGCGCTACACCGCCCGTGCCGCGCTGCTCGACGCGGTCGACTGGCTCGTGGCGAACAACCCCGACACCATCCAGGACCTGGTGACCAACCTCAATTCCCGCCTCGGCGGCACGCCGCTCTCCGTGGCCTATGTGCCCGGGACGGCCCCGGCCCCGGCCAGCCTCGTGCTGAAGGTGGCCTGGGACCGCAGCTACCGCACCGACACCCCCATCGCGGTGGATCTCGGCGCACTCGGCGACGTGGTCACGGTCAAGGGGACCGGCCAGGCGCAGGCCAGCGTCACCGGCTCCGTCAACGTCGGGATCCTGGTGCCACTCAGCACTGCGGATCCGGGCTTCAAGGTGATGGAGGACTCCAGCATCTCGGTGCACGCCAACGCCTCCGGCGAGGGCGTCCTCACCGGCACCCTCGGCCCCCTGTCGCTGTCGCTGGGTGACCCCTCCGGCGCTGAAGGCGCCGAGAAGGCCAAGGTCGCCGTCGATCTCGGCGTGCGCATCGGCGTCGACGGCGCCACCGCGAACAACCCGGTGGACTGGTCCACCTTCCTCAGCAGCGCCGGCGTGAAGCTCAACCCCACGGGGATGGCGACCGGCGGCGTCACGTGTGAGAGTGGCATCACCACCGAACTCATGGCGTGTGCGAACGTGCCGCTCTTCGCCAAGGGCGTGAGCGATTACACCTCTGTGGGCGCCCTCAAGGTGCGCCTGCCGCGCTCGTCCGACCTGGGTGATCTGCTGCCCAGCGGTAACCTGCCCGCGCCCGACGACGCGCTCAAGCAGCTCGACATCCCGGCTGATCTCGCCGCGCGCATCGCCGCTGCGGTGCTGGACTTCGGCCAGTTCGAGCACGGCCTCGACAGTTACCTGGCCACAGCTGAGGTCGCACTGCGGGCGGCCTCGTTCGAGGGCAAGCTGCCGCTCGTCGGCAAGGACCTGCAGCAGGGCGCCGACTTCCTCGGCACGCTGCGCACCACGCTGAAGAATGAGGTTCTCGGCGGCCTGACCAGCTTCAGCCCCAAGGACTGGGTGGCAGAGGTCAACAAGCGCCTCGACGAGAAGCTCACCGCAGCCGGCCTCCAAGCGGTCTCCCCGCTGGTCGGCCTCGAGTGCAAGGCGTTCCTGGAGCCCGCAACGGGCCTGACGGCAGTGGCCGTGCCTGTTCCGGCGGCGGATGCCGTGAAGCAGACGTACGAGTACCGCGTCGTCGCCTATCAGGGCCCGGCGGATGCCAAGGAGGACACCGTCGCGAGCAGCGTGGCCTCCGTCGAGCAGGCTGCACTGTCCGCGAGCGTGGGCGTGAAGCTGGACTGGACTGCTGTCGCGGGAGCGACCGGCTACAAGGTGCTGCGCAAGCTCTCCACCGACGCCGAGTTCATGTTCCTCTTCGACGTGGGCTCCGCTCTGACCTACACCGACAACGGGACGGCCACAGCGGCCGCCTACACCCTCGTCGTCGAGAAGCCGCAGCTGATCGACTGCCCCGCGAACCAGGTGGGTGGGGTCACGCTCGAGGTGACAGTGCGCGATGAGTTCACGGGCGCGTCGCGTCCGCTGGACATCGGCATCCCCGGCCTGTCCCTCAAGGCTGACCCGGCGAGCGGTCAGAGCACCGTCAGCGTGGGCGCGAAGTTCGCGCTCCACCTGAAGGTGGGCCTGAACCTCAACGACGGCTTCTACGTGGCCACGCAGGACGGCTGGGACACCGTCGACGGCAACGCCGTGGCGAGCCCAGAACTGGGCGTCGAGCTGACCGTGACCATGCCCGCCAAGGTGGAGGCGAAGCTCGCCTTCATCGGGGTGGACATCACCTCGGCCGGGGCGCCTGAGGTGTTCACCGGCCACTTCAAGGTGGATCTGCACAAGCCCGGGCAGACCGGCAGTTGCTTCGCCGCCGGTGACGCCCTGTGTGCGCCGAGCGACAGCGCCAAGCTGACGTTCGCGGATCTCAGCACGGCCTCCATGGGAGACCTGTTCGCGGTGTCGATCGGCGCCGCTGTCACCATCGACTGGGACATCGAGTCCCGGATCGAGATCGACGGCGACGACTCGCTCCTGCCTGGTGTGAAGGTCAACTTCGAGCTGGGCTGGACGATCTCCGCCGACAACGACGGCGGGTCGCTGCGGTCCAGCGTCGGTACCCCGACGATCGCGTTCAACGACTTCCAGATCGACGCCGGCAAGGTGTTCTCGGACATCCTCGGCCCCATCCTGGAGAAGGTGAAGAGCGTCACGGGCCCCATCCAGCCGATCATCGACGCGCTCTACGCGCCGCTGCCGGTGCTGTCCGACGTCAGCAAGGCCGCAGGCGGTGGCGACATCAGCCTGTTCACCCTTGCCGAAACGTTCAGCACCCTCGCTGACGGGCCGGACCTCACCATGGTGAAGCGCATCACGAACGTGATCACGCTGCTCAACTCGTTGCCCGAGTGCACCACCAGTTGCTGGGTGACGATCGGCAGCTTCAAGGTGCTCGGCGACGACGCGCTCGACACGACGCTCACCCCGGACGTGGCCGGCAGCCTGATCACCGGTGGCGTGCCGAACGCCACCCTCCTGTCGGATCTCAATGGGAAGGCGGGCCCATCTGCGCCCAAGACCTTCACTGAGCCCGGCGGTTCGGCGACGGCAGGCAAGGCGAACGAGGCCGGGATCACGTTCCCGATCTTCCAGGAGCCCACGAAGGCCTTCGCCCTGCTGATGGGCGGCGACATCGACATCGTCAAGTTCGACTCCGGCAACCTGACCCTGGGCTTCGCCTTCAGCCAGGAGTTCGGACCGGTCTACGCACCGCCGCCGGTGCTGCTGACCCTGTCGGGTTCAGCGTCGATCACGGCGCGTATCCGGGCCGGTATGGATACCTACGGCATCCGCAAGGCCATCGAGATGCGCGACACCGCCTCCGCGGGTGAGATCGCGGTCAGCGTGCTCGACGGTCTCTACTTCGACACCAATGACGAGAACGGCAAGCCGCTGCCGGTGGTCACGCTCAAGGGCGAGATCGCCGCCGGCGCGATGGTCAGCGTCCTGGTCGTGTCCGTGGGCGTCGAGGGTGGGCTGGGTCTCACCGTCGGCCTCTACTGGAACGATCCGAACAACGACGGGAAGTTCAGGCTCACGGAATTCGTCCAGGCACTGGTGGTCAACCCGTTGTGTCTGTTCCAGATGTCTGGCCGGGTCTATCTGTTCCTGCAACTCACCATCAAGATCGGCGTGAGCATCTTCTCCGTGTCGTTCTCGGTGCGGTTGGTGGAACTGACCCTGTTGGACTTCACCGTGAAGGTGGACTGTTCGCCGCCTCCGCCCAACGTCGGCGGCGTGGTGGGTGACACGCTCTACGTCTTCACCGGCAAGCTCGGCACAGACTCCTACCGCGGCGCCCCGTGGGGCGCCAAGGCTGACGGCGACGCCGAGGTCATCAAGGTCACGCAGCTCCACTACGCGCAGACCACGGCCAACATCGACGGCACCGACGGCGCCTACGACGGCATCAAGGTGCAGATGCTCGGCATCACGCGTGAGTTCCACGACCCGGGCATCAAGCGCGTCGTCGTGGACGGCACCAGCAGTCCTGTGCCGATGAAGCTGACGTTCAGTGGTGACGGCCAGCGCCAGACGGAGGTCACTCCTGAGGGCGCACCGCCGCCGGCAACCACGGCGTTCGACCGTGAGGTCGTCGTCAAGGGCACCGGATCCGCCGACCAGATCACGGCGGGCAACGGCCCGGCGTACATCGACGGCGCCGGTGGCGACGATGTCATCACCACGGTGGACACCGGCCTCACGGTGAACGGTCTCGTCTCCAAGGCGTGGGTCGCCGGTGGCACTGGTGCCGACAACATCACCGTCGGTGACGGCGACAACAAGGTGGCCGGCGACGCCACCCTGGCGTTCACCCAGAACACCTCTGCGCTCACCACCGTCAAGGCAGTGGACGCCGAGAGCGACCCGCCGGACATCCCGGCGGGGGCCGTGATCGCCTACGCCTCCGCGAAGGATCCGACGACCCAGGCCCAGGGCGACAACTGGGCCGGCGACACCATCCGCGTCGGTCTCGGCGCCACCAAGGTGCGCGGCAACGCCGGCGACGACACCATCTCGGTGACGACCAACACGCCCACCCTGAGCTCGAAGGGCAGCAGGCTCATCGGCGACGACGGCAACGACCGCCTCAACGGTGGCGCGGGCAACGACGTGATCTTCACCGGCGCTGAACTCGACTACGGCGTGGACGATGTCGGCTCCGACGACGCCGACGTGACGACGTTCAACATCGTCAACTCGGGCGAGGGCAACGACTTCGTCTGGGGGAGCAAGGGTGTCGACTACCTGACCAGTGGCTCGTTGAGCAACCAGTCCACGCAGCTGGTGGGCGGCGACGCCAACGACGTGCTCGTCGGCGGCCTCGGCACCGACAAGCTCTACGGCGGTCCGGGCGACGACTACCTGTCGGCAGAGCCCGCCGTGGTGGGCGACCCCGCCGTGGATCCGCACACCATCGACGGCGTCACCTACGGTCCGCTCCGCACCGTGACCGCGCTCGCGCTCCCGCCGGGAGCGACGCCCAACACCAAGACGCTGGTCGGCGGCCTCGGCAACGACCACGTGTTCGGTGGCGACGGTGCAGCGCTGATCTACGGTGACACGTTCAACCAGGCCGAGCAGTGCAAGGCCGGCGCGACGGTCGCCTCAGATCCGGTGACAGAGTCGACGACCGCCGCCACCGGCGACGGCAACGACTTCATCATCGGCGGCAAGGGCGTCGACACCGTCTCGGCAGGCGGCGGCGATGACCGCGTGCAGGCAGGCGGCGGAAACGACCTGGTCTGCGGCCAGCATGGAAGCGACAAGCTCGACGGCCAGGGCGGCGACGACCAGCTCTGGGGCGGCGCAGGCGTTGATTCCGTCTGGGGCGGCGACGGCGAGGACGACGTGTTCGGCAACGCCGACAACGACTTCCTCTACGGCGGCAACGGCGCGGACGTCATCGAGGGCAACGCCGGTGACGACTGGGCCTCCGGCGGCCACGGCAACGACCTCGTCGTCGGTGGCACCAGGGCGGCAGGCAAGCCAGACGGCGCCGACCAGCTGTACGGCGACCAGGACCTTGACCGCCTGATCGGCGACAACGCCACGGCGGCCGCGCTCAGTGTGCCCGTCGACCTGGCGACGACGGTCCAGCCGTCGACGCTGGGCGGCAAGGACACCATCTGGGGCGGCGACGACAACGACACCGCCTTCGGTGGCCTCGACGACGACACGGTGTATGGCCAGGGCGGTGAGGACCACCTCGAAGGCAACAACGGTGCTGACACCGTGCTCGGCGGCGCCGGCCACGACATGATCGTGGGCGGCTCGTGGGAGGAGGCCTCGGCAGGCATCGGCCGACCCGACGCCGGCGACCGGCTCTTCGGCGAAGAGGGCGACGACCTCATCGCCGGCGACAACGCCATCATCTCGGTGGTTTCGCTTGCGCAGACCCATCAGATCCTGCGCAACCGGATCACCGACGGGCGCTCGATCGTCCCGCTCGACCTCGGCGACGCGCCGACGGCGGGCACCTCAGGGGCGGACGAGGTCTACGGCGGCGACGGCACCGACGTCATCCTGGGCCAGGGCGGGCATGACCGCCTGATCGGCCACGCCGGGGCAGACCTCATCGAGGGCTGGGCCGGGACCGACTGGATCGAGGGCAACGACGGTGACGACGACCTCATCGGCGGCTCCAGCTGGGCTTTGTCCGGCACGGGCAACACCACCGTCGGGCAGCCCGACGTGGCCGATGCCATCTTCGGCGGCGACGGCGACGACGCACTGCTGGGCGACAACGGGCGCATCACCCGTCCGTCGACCGGCGAGGCGAGCATCGCGGCGCTCAAGCGGATGGGCTCCGACGGCGGCAGCCTGGTCACGGCACGCTGGGTCGAATGGTTCGATCTCGCGGCTGGTGGCGCGGCCACCCGCTACGGCGACGACCGCCTCAGCGGTGGCGACGGCGTTGACGGCATCTGGGGCCAGGACGGCGCAGACGTCATCTCCGGCGACGGCGACGGCGACTACGTCGAGGGCAACGGCGGCGCGGACACCATCCGCGGCGACCTGCCGATCGGTGTGGAGTCGGCCAAGACGCCCGGGGCCACGGTTCTGGCGGATCCCGGGTGGCCGGGCTCGGCGAGTGCCGCAGCCCAGCTGATGGGACCGGGCGCTCCTGACGGCCAGGACGACATCATCGGTGGCAGCTCGCGTCGCGCGTTCCGCGACACGGGCGACATCATCGAGGCCAACGGGGCCGACGACGTGGTCGTCGGCGACAACGGCACCCTGCTGCGCAAGCTCCAGGGCATGCCGGGCGAGTTCGTCGAGGCGGTGTTCACAGAGCGGTACCCGATTGGTGCCGTGCCGTCGAGTGCCACCGCGGTGCGGGTCTCCGATCCGGCCTCCGGCGAGCCGACGACCAGGTTCTGCAGCGCGAGCGGCACCACCTGTGAGCCGGTGGGCGCCTTCGGCGACGACGTCATCTACGGTGACGACGGCGACGACGGCCTCTGGGGTCAGGACGGTGACGACACCATCCGTGGTGGCAACGGCAACGACGAGGTGTACGGCGAGCTGGGCAGCGACGAGCTGTTCGGCGAGGCCGGTGACGACGCGATCCTGGGTGACCGGGGCGGCGTGGTGACCACCTACCTCGATGGCGACCGTGGCCCCGCAGAGTTCACGGTGACGCTCAACCAGCCGCCCGCCGAAACCTTCACGGGCTTCCGTCGGGGCGCGCTGGATCGACGCATCGATCTGCTGCACGACACCAACGGCGGCGTGTGGCTCGGTTCCAGCACCACCAACGTCATGCCCCATCCGGGCACGGTGGAAGGTGGCCGCGACCGGATCCGTGGTGGGCTGGGCTCCGACGTCATCGACGCCGGCGCTGACGACGACCTGGTCAATGGCGACTCCGGCGGTGACCGGATCTTCGGCGGCAACGGTGAGGACGTCCTGTGGGGCGGCCGCGGGTGTGACCCGTTGGCCGACGCCGCAACGACGGACTGCCTCAGCAACGGCGCGTTCGACGCGTCATCGCGAGGTGACAACGACCGGTTCGTCGACTTCGTCTTCGGCGGAGCGGGCGAACTGGACACGGCCAAGCAGGACGTCATCGGCTCGGACATCATCGACTGGGCGCCGCGTGGTGGCTTCGCCAGCTGCACGACCAGCGACTGGCCGGTCGACCTCGGTGCACAGGTGGTGGACCCGTGTGCCTGGTTCGAGATGACCGACACGGCCGACGCCGATGCGGTCAACGACCAGCACCACCAGGGTGTGGACTGGCTCTACGGCGGCCTCGACAGGGACGTGCTGCAGGGTGACGTGACGGCCAACGGCCCGAACGCCGGTGACCGGCTGATGGACACCACAGGCGCGTTCAACCTGTACTCGCACTGCAACGCTGCCTACGGCGGCTTCAACGACCTGCGGGTCATGTCGCCGGCGGTGCGCGACTTCGTGCACCAGCTGGCGTGGACGGCCGGCGCCGGCCAGACGGTGGGGGATGTGACCACGAAGGGCACCTCCGCCTTCACCGAGACGGCGATGGTGTACAACACCGACATGAAGCGGGCGGCAGGACCTGCCTACCCGAACACGCCGGGTCACTTCGACATGCCGGCCTGCCAGCCGTAACCGTCGAACGGTCGGCCCCACCCCTCCTTCGGGCGGGGTGGGGCCGACCGCTGTGCTCAGGGCAGTGGGTTCCGAGGTGAGGTTCAGTTGGTTCCGAGTGCGCCGGTGAGGTCGGCGTCGGGCGAGTCGACGATCAGGAGGCGCACGAGGCGGTCCCTGACTCCGACGGTCTCTGACCACACGGTGCCCAGGTTCCGGCGCCCCACCCAGGTGTCGTCGGTGGCGCTGACCTTCTCCGTGACGGTGCCGACGCAGGCCTCAGCCTGACGCAGCCACTCGGCGAAGTACGCCGAGGCGTCGGTGGCGGTGGCGAACTCGAGCGTCAGGCCCACGCCGGCGTTGCCTGCGTCGTCGCTGAGGTTGCCCTCGAGGGCCGCCACGGGCTGCGGGTAGGGGCGGATCTCCGTGCAGCCCAACGCGACGGCGGCGTAGGCCGAGTGCTCCGGCGAGGTGGCGTGCACCCAGGTGTCGTTGCCCATGAACCCCTCGTCGGGGCTGCCGGGCCTGGCGGTGGGCCGCCATCCCTCGGCCGTCGCGACGTCACCGGGGGCGAGCCCGCCGGCCGTGCTGGGCGCCGGTGCGGTGGGCGCCGGGGGCGGCTCCGAGGGCGGAGCGGCGGTCTCCGCGGCTGGGGTGGAGGCGGCGGGGGTGCCC
>NZ_PQFE01000012.1:0-87027 GCF_022342445.1 Tessaracoccus sp. ZS01
CTCCCCGCCCAGCCCATCAGCCTCTCGGCGGCCTCCGAGCGGTTCGCGCCGTCCTTCACCATGGAGCGACACCGCGCGCCCAGCGCCGACGGCACCCCCGTCCCGTACTTCCTCATCACCCCCGACGACGACCAATCGGGCCCCCGCCCCACGCTCCTCTACGGCTACGGCGGCTTCAAGATCCCCGTCCTCGCCGACTACCGCCCCGGCTGGTCCGCGTGGCTGGCGGCCGGGGGAGCGCTCGCGATCGCCAACCTGCGCGGCGGCGGTGAGTTCGGCACCCGCTGGTACGACGACGGCCGCCTGGCCAACAAGCAGCGCGTGTTCGACGACTTCATCGGGGTCGCCGAACACCTCATCTCCACGGGCGTCACCACCTCGAAGCAGCTGGCCATCTACGGCCGCTCCAACGGCGGCCTCCTCGTCGGCGCCGCGCTCACGCAGCGCCCCGACCTGTTCGCGGCGGCGATGCCCACCGTCGGCGTGCTGGACGTGCTGCGGTTCCACAAGTTCACGATTGGCTCGGCCTGGATCAGCGACTTCGGCGACCCCGACACCCCCGAGGGCTTCGACGCGGCCTACGCCTACTCACCGCTGCACCGCATCGAGGAGGGCACCCAGTACCCGCCGACGATGATCCTCACCGCTGACCACGACGACCGGGTGGTGCCGCTGCACAGCTTCAAGTTCGCGGCGGCCCTGCAGGCCGTGTCGCCCGCCGAGGCGTGGCTCCGGGTGGAGACCTCAGCCGGCCACGGTGCGGGGAAGTCGTTGCAGATGGTCGCCAGCGAGTGGGCCGATCTTCTGGCGTTCGCGGCCCACCACACGGGCCTCGTTTCCTGAGCCAGCACCTCTGCGATTTGGTCGAAGTGCCCGCCGGCCTAACTCAGCGCCTCCACGACAGCCGCAGCAATCGCGTCCTGCGCCTCAGCCGACAACGACGTGCCGTCACCCAAACCAGGCTGGCCTGCACTCACGAACACCCCGTCGACGGCGTCCAGCGCCGCGCTGATGCTGCGACCGTGCAGCGTCAGCCAGTACTCAGCCACATCCTCCGTGGTGACAGGCGAGATGCCGACGATCTCGGCGTCCGGAAGTGCCTTCCTCAAGGCTGCGTAGTACGCGTCAGCCCCCGGCGTGATGCTGTAGTCCCCGTCGGCGACCCCACCGAACGTCACCACCAGATCAGGCTGCGCGTCCACCACCAGGTCCACAGACTTCGCGAAGTTCGCGCACGGGGAGAAGTCGCACTCCCGGGGAGCCGTGATGTAGCCGCGACCGGGGGAGGAGAGGTTGACTACCTCACCCCAGCCCAGCGCCTCTGCGGCTGTGGTCACCCAGGTGTCGTCGCCGATGGAGTGGGAGTCGCCGATGACCACGACGGTGGACCCGCCGACGGCCGGCGACTCAGACACATTCGGCTCCGGCGACGTCTCGACGACGGCCGGCGGCACACTCTCGCTCACGTCTGCGGTGGGCGACGGGGTCGCCGACTCCGAGACGACCACCGACGGTGATGACGATTCAGCCACGGGATCCGACGTCGGGGTCACGGCAGCGGCGGAGCTCCCGCTCGGGGTGGGCTCGGCCTCGATGGGCCGGTTCATCAGCAGCGCGGCGGCGGCCAGGACGACGGCGAGCACGCCGAGCACGATCAAGCCGATGATGCTCAGCCTGCCGAAATCACGGGGAGTGCGCATGACCCTGTCTTCCTGTCATCGAAATTCACGGAACGCCTCAGAGGCTAGTGCACCGTTGCCTCTGACGGCGTGCACCCGGCCCCGAGTCGGCTACCCGGGGCACTTCGGGTTAGGGTAGACAAAGCGGTGACCCGTCGCCGCCCTAACATCCCCTGTGGAACAACGGATAAGGCACCGGATCGGTCTGGAGCGCCCTGGCTGGACAAGGAATCATTGATGGAGTTGCAGCAGTACCTGCAGATCGTTCGCCGATACTGGAGGAGCACGCTGGCAACCGTATTCCTGTGTATCGCCCTGGCAGCCGGCTTCACCTTGCTGCAGAGCCCCACGTACAGCGCCACCTCGTCCGTCTTCATCACGGTGGAGAGCGGCGGCACGGCGGGCGAACTCTCTCAGGGCGCGACGTACGCCGAGCGCACGGTGGGCTCATTCGTCTCCGTCGCCACCTCCGCCCTGGTGCTGCAGCCGGTCATCGACGAGCTGGGCTTGGATCTGACGGTCAAGCAATTGGCGTCAAAGCTGAGCGTGTCGACACCCGCCGCGACATCGATCATCAAGGTTGCTGCGGAGGACGATTCCTCGCTGGGTGCCGCTGAGCTGTCCAACGCAGTGGCGGCGAGCCTCCAGCGCTCGACCGAGGCGCTCGCACCGGCCGGGCCGGACGGCACTCGCCTCGTGAGCGCCACGGTGATCGATGCAGCGGTCGCGCCCGCTTCACCCTCTGCCCCCCGCCCGGCAATGAACCTCGCGCTCGGCGCGCTCTTGGGCCTCCTGCTCGGCTTCGGGCAAGCAGTACTGCGCAGCGTCCTTGACACCCGGGTCCGCAGCGCCGAGGATCTGGCACAGATCACGGATGCCTCCGTCCTCGCGGAGATCGGCCACCACGAGAAGCCGGTTGCGGGCCGGGCGGCCGGGAAGGACGGCGTCCAGTGGGCCAGCGCTGAGTCCTACCGCAAGCTCCGCACCAGCATCGGCTTCGTCGGCCTGGGCGGCGAGCGCCGCTCATCCATGGTCATCACGTCGTCAGTGGAGGGGGAGGGCAAGACGGAAACGGCGACCAACCTTGCGCGAGTCCTGGCTCTGGCGGGTGAGCGCGTCCTCCTGATTGACGCCGACTTGCGCCGCCCCCAAGTGGGCGAGAGGCTGCGGATCGACAGCCAACTCGGGCTCTCCGATGTCCTGACGGGGCGCGGTTCGCTGCAGGATCTCATCATCGACGTGGCCCCCGGCTACCTGTCCGTGCTGCCTTCGGGGACGGTGCCTCCCAATCCATCAGAACTCCTAGGGTCGGAGGCGATGGGGCACCTTCTTGCGACCGTGGAGCGTCAGTACGACTACGTGCTCCTCGATGCACCGCCCCTCCTTCCGGTCACCGACGCTGTTGTCTTGGCGGCCGAGGCAGGCGGGGCTGTGGTGGTATCACGCTCGGGGACGGTCAGACGCCAGCAACTCGCCGCAGCCCTGGACGTACTGGAGTCCGCCGATGCCACCCTGCTGGGCGTGGTCCTAAACGACGTGCCCGCTTCTCACTCAGACACGTACGGGTACTACTACACCGCTAAGAAGCCTGTGTCCGCCTGAGCTGTGCCATCACAACGAGACCCCAATTGGAAAGCCCGCCGCACTTGGGCTTATGGTGGTTCGGGCCGAAGTTCTTGGGGTGTCGGACTTGACGGGGCGTGTTCGCCAGTCCGAGAACGTAACAAGGGCCAGAGGATCCACAAAGGGGGAACACGTTCCGTGACGGCAGCAACCACCAACCAACGCCCAATCGAAGGATCGGTCGTCGCGATTACGGGTGGCACCGGATCCTTCGGGTCGACGATGGCCCGTTCCCTTCTGGAACGCAACGTCGAACGGATTCACATCTTCAGCCGCGATGAAGCCAAACAAGACGACATGCGCCGTCGGCTCAACGATGAGCGAGTTCGATTCTTCCTCGGAGACGTGCGCGACGAAAGCAGCATCGTTCCAGCGATGAGGGGAGTCGATTACGTCTTCCACGCCGCTGCTCTGAAGCAGGTTCCTTCCTGCGAGTTCTTCCCTCAGCAGGCGGTGTTGACCAACGTCAACGGCAGCCACAACGTGATCCGGGCCGCCGCGAACGCGGGTGTCCGTTCCTTGGTGTGCCTGAGCACGGACAAGGCGGTCTATCCGGTGAACGCCATGGGTATGTCCAAAGCGCTGATGGAGAAGACGGCTCAGGCTTTTGCCCGTAACTTCTCCGAGTCGGGCATGGCGGTGTCGGTCACGAGGTACGGCAACGTGATGTACTCCCGCGGATCTGTGATTCCGCTGTTCGTGCGCCAGCTGCAGGATGGCAAGCCACTGACCCTGACCGAGCCTTCCATGACTCGGTTCTTGATGTCACTCGGGGACTCCGTGGACCTTGTAGACCACGCCTTTACCAACGCTGCGCCGGGTGATCTGTTCATCAAGAAGGCACCCGCCTCCACCGTTGAGACCTTGGCCCGCGCAGTCGCCAGTCTGTTTGGGATCGATGATCCGGACATCCGGGTTATCGGTATTCGCCACGGCGAGAAGACGCACGAAACGCTCCTTAGCCGTGAGGAGATTGTGAAGGCGAGCGATGAGGGCGAGTACTTCCGTGTCCCTCTGGACGCCCGCTCGCTCCAGTACGAGCTGTACTTCGACGAGGGCGAAACGGCCATCTCGCGGAGTGACGACTACACCTCGGCGAACACCTACCAGTTGAACATTGAAGAAACGAAGGAGCTGCTGATGCGGCTCCCGGAGATCCGAGACATCGTGGGAGCACGCTGAAGTGTCGACGCAGTGGCCCGAAGAAACGAACCCAGCCGTCGCGCTAACGGGGGCGCGCGGGTTTCTTGGCTGGCACACGAGAGGTGCTCTTCATTCCAACGGCACTTCAATCGTCCCGGTTGCAGTTGGTGCCGAGTTCGACGTCAACGCGGCGGCGGCGGCGCTCGAGGGGGCCCCACGTCTCATTCACATAGCTGGCGTGAACAGGGGATCGGACGACGAAGTCCGTGAGGGAAACGTCCTGTTCGCAAACCAGATGTCGCAGACGCTGCGTCGTGTCAAGAATCCGCCGTCAGCGGTGGTGTTCGCCAACTCGACTCAAGCAGGCAACGGCTCGGTCTACGGACAGGCCAAGGAGCAAGCGGCTGCGATTCTCGCCAGCGCAGCAGGCGAACTAGGCCTGGAGTTCGTCGACGTGAACCTGCCGAACCTATTCGGCGAACATGGAAGACCTTTCTATAATGCGGTGACTTCCACCTTCTGTCACACTTTGGCAGAGGGCGGTCACCCGAAGGTTATCGACGACAAGGAGCTCACGCTTCTGCACGCGCAGAACGCAGCGGACCTGCTTACGGGAATTGTGCCGTTGACGCGTCAGGCGGAACTGGAAGAGCAGACCCACGTGTCCGAACTCCTCGGTCGACTGGCTCATTTCGCGGAGGTTTACTCATCAGGATTGATTCCTGACCTGACGGACCCATTCGAGCGTGACCTGTTCAACACCTATCGGTCCTACGCCTTCGCAGTCCGGCCTGAGATCCGTTTAAGGAAGAACACCGATCCTAGGGGTTCGTTCTTCGAGATCGTCCGTGGCGCAGGTGGCGAGAGCCAGTCCTCCTTCTCCACAACCGTTCCAGGAGTCAGCCGGGGCGATCACTATCACCGGCGAAAGATCGAGCGCTTCACCGTTCTTGCGGGTGAAGCAACTATCGAGGTTCGGAAGCTTTTCACGAACCAGGTCTTGGCGTTCCACGTCACGGGCGATGTCCCCGTCTCGATTGACATGCCGACTCTGTGGCCGCACAGGATCACGAACACCGGTTCGCAAACCCTCTTCACCTCGTTTTGGGTGAATGAGCTCTACAACGAAAACCGTCCTGACACCGTGAAGGAGTTGGTCTGAGATGGCAGGCCGTCTGAAAGTACTGACCGTGGTGGGTACGCGTCCCGAGATCATCCGCATGTCGAGGATCATCGCTGCCTTTGAGCAACACACCGATCACGTGCTCGTCCACACTGGTCAGAACTACGACTATGAACTCAACGAGATCTTCTTCGAGGACCTCGGGTTGCGGCGTCCCGATCACTTCCTTGACGCAGATACCAGTTCTCTGGGCGCAGTCCTTGGTGACGTTCTGCGTGGGACGGAGCGAGTCCTCATGAGGGAACAGCCCGATGCGATGGTTGTCTTAGGGGACACCAACTCGTGTATTTCCGCTCTTATCGCACGGCGCCTCAAAGTGCCGACGTACCACCTAGAGGCTGGGAACCGCTCGTTTGACCCTAATGTTCCGGAAGAGATAAACCGACACTTGGTTGACCATGTTGCTGATTACAACTTGGTCTACTCAGAACATTCGCGGCGGAATTTGCTGGACGAGGGTCTATCTCCCGCTACTGTCATACATATGGGTTCACCGATGCGTGAGGTGATTGACTTTTATCGCGGGGCCATAGATGCATCGGATGTGCTTGAGCGGCTTTCGCTTACTAAGGGCGAGTACTTAGTTGCCTCAGTTCACCGTGAAGAGAACGTGGACTCTATTGAGCGGCTGCAACATGTGCTTGAGTCATTGGCTGCTGTGGCCGAGGACCAGCTAGTGCCTATGCTTGTTTCCACTCATCCTAGGACTCGCAAGCGGATCGCGCAGTACGGACTGCTGCCTAAAGCAAACGTAATTCTGCACAAACCCCTCGGTTTCAGTGACTATGTTAAGCTTCAAAGATCTGCGCGCTGTGTGATCTCCGACTCCGGAACAATCTCCGAGGAGTCCACGATCCTCGGCTTCCCCGCGGTGACGATCCGGGACGCTATAGAACGGCCCGAGGCGCTGGAGGTTGGCGGGATGATTGTCACCGGCTTGGATCCGAAGGACGTGTCGGATGCGGTCGCAATCACTATCTCTCAACATCGAGAGGCAGGGGTTGCCGCCATACCCCATGACTACTTGATTACTGACTCATCTCGGCGGGTGCTGAACCTAATCCGTTCAACCGCTCAGTCGCACCACGCGCGAAATGCTGTTCGAGTCGACCGCAAAGCGAATGGAGCTATGCCGCCTGCCTTCATACCGGGACCCGAGCGACCGTGAGGAGGTTCTTGTCCCGCAGGAGTTGGGCACAGCGATCGCACCTAGTCTTGGTAAGCCCGCTAATGCCACCCGTGGGCGGCGTTACGCGCTGGACTGCCACTGTGGCGGCGGAGTTGTCACGGCAAGGGGTTTCCTATTCGATCATAAACACCAGTCCGCGACGACGCTCTCTAGATGGACAGACCCTACTTGAGCGGGTCTGCGGGGGTCTCTTAAGCGGCGTCTCAACGAGTTTTTGCCTGATGCGAACCGCTCTGCGAACGAAGATCTCAGTCCTGCACATCTCGACTAGCGGGGGGCTTGCGCTCGCGAGGGATTTCGCTATCGCGGTCATTGGAAAACTCGTCGGCGCTCGCGTAATCCTGCACCTCCACCAGGGACGCTTGCCGGTCGTTCTCGAGCGCGGTGCCTTCGAATCGTTCTGTATGAACCTTCTCGTCGGAATCATCGACGATCTGTTGCTCCTAGACGCAAATAGTGCCGCGTCTGCCGTGGAGCGGTGGGGTCAGGAGAAGGTCCAAGTCGTTCCGAACCCCGTCGCCCTCAGGGAAGTCAAAAAGGCAAAGGCGCGGCCGCGGAAGATCCTCCTCTACTTGGGATGGGTGACAGAGTCTAAAGGCGTGGAAGACTTGCTCACCGCTTGGACGCAGCTCGCCCCCTCCTACCGAGACTGGGATCTGGACTTCGTGGGCGCCGTATCCCCGGGCTACAAGAAGGAACTCGTCGATCGGTTCCCGCCCACTCGATGGCGCCTGCTGGGTGAACTTTCTCACCAAGATGCGATGGAGTACCTTGCTTCAGCCGAAGTGCTCATCCTTCCGAGTCATTCGGAAGGTTTTCCAAATGTGATCTTAGAAGCGATGCTTTTGGGTAAAGCCATTGTTGCGACGCGGGTGGGAGCCATTCCGGAAATGCTGGACGAGGGTGGAGGCTTGCTGACCGCGCCTGGGGCCCCAGATGAACTCTGCGCAGCGCTTAGCTGGGTCATGAAAGATGATGACTTCCGGCATGAAATCGGACAGGAAGGAAAGAAGAAAGCCACGCGGGACTATGCCGCGACGAAGATTGTTGAACAATACAGACGAGTCTGGCGGATTTAGTTGTGATCTATTCCGGAATATTGAACTCTCGACGCACCGGCACTCAGGATAGGCAGGCATGCACGCGACGGCTGGTTTTCCTAGCCGTGCCCACCTTGCTGACGGGTGGGGCTGAGAACTTCGTTCTGGCTATTGCAACAAGGTTCGATCCTAATGTTTTTGAGATAGTCGTCATCGTCACACGGGGTCAGGCGACTGCCGAAAACGTAGCGCGTTTACGAAGGGCCGGACTGGAGGTTGTCATGCTCGGTCGGCGCTCATGGATTACCTCGCTGCTGGCAACCGCCCTGCTCTGTCTGCGGAGGAGGCCGGACGTGATCCATACTAACATCGGCTCGTTGCTGCACGTCTCCCTCGGCTCGGCGTTGCTCCCTCGCCCTGTGACCCGCATTCACACCCTCCACAACATCGCTGGCTTCGCCGAGCGAGGCCTCCGAATGCGCATGGTCCGCGGTGTCCTTCGGCACCAGGGGTTCCAGTTGGTGTCAATTTCGAACGCCGTTACGCGATCTGCTGTTTCCGAATTTCACCTCGACTCCGAGCGGGTCTGCTTGATTCCAAATGGTGTTGACACGAACTGGTTTGCGCCGTCCCCAGATCGAGACTCGGTGCAGCGCCAAGGTACAAGGTTTGTGGCTGTTGGCTCTCTGCTTCCGGTTAAGGCACACGGGAACCTCGTACGTGCTTTTGCTGGCATGCTGCCAAGTCTGCGTGAGGATTGTTTTCTGACAATCGTTGGGGGCGGTCCCCTTTACGCGGAGTTGCAGGACTTGATCGAGACTCTTGGCTTGAAGGCACATGTGAACCTTCTCGGACAGTGCAAAGACGTGCGGTCAATCTTGTTGACCTCGGATATCTTCGTCTCTGGTTCACGCTCTGAGGGGTTCCCCCTATCACTTCTCGAAGCAATGGCGACGGGCCTGCCATCTATAGTCACGGCGGTGGGCGGCGTGGTGGATGCTGTCAGGGATGAAGAGGAGGGGCTGCTTGTAGCACCGCAGAATGTCGCCGCGTTGACGAACGCCATGGAGCGCTTAGTTCAGGATGCGCCTCTCAGAAAAGCACTGAGCCGAAACGCACGGCAGAGAGCTCTGAAGTTCTCGTGGGACAAATGCGTCAATGCTTACAGCAAATTGTACCGGGCGGGCTGAGCGTGTCGCATCAACGTTGCCCCGCTGTAGTTCATAGTGGAAGTCGTCGGCCTCATTCGCCTGCGTCTGGTGTCAGTGCCTCGGGCGTAGTGGTTGCACTTTTCATCGCTTCTCTTCCCCTTACCATGCTTCAATGGGGCTCGCTTGGATCGGTTCAGCGACTCGTCAGCGTCGTTCTCGGCGCTTGCACCCTCATAGTTCTATACCGAAAACACACAGTTCTAGCGTTCACCATGGCAGCGCGCTTTTGGATTGCCTACACGGCGTGGATGCTGATGGCTGTCTGTTGGACCGTGACGTCGGTGACAGCAAGTATGACATCCGCGTTGGGCGTTGTCCTCTTGACCGCGGTCTTAGTCCTAATGGCCCAGTTGCCCTTTAACAGTCACGACTATTGGTTGATTCGTCGGTCATGGACGGTCATGGCGATCTTCGCCGCCGCGATGTTTTTCGCATTCGGTGAGCAGAGCCGCCTTGGTGCGAGGACGCATTTGGTGCTTGAGTCTGGCGGATCGGACCCGAATGAATTCAGCGCCTATCTGATTCTGCCGTTAGCCTACTTCGTCGAATCCTCGATCACTGCGGGAGGAACAAGACGGTTGTTGGCGGCGGCATCCACCGTCGGCTCCATCTACATCATTGTCCTGACCGGCTCCCGAGCGGGTGTGATCGCCGCCCTCGTCGTGATCCTGATTGTTTCCATTCGTCAAGCAGGACGGGGTATCCGGAACTTAGCCATCGTTGGCACAGTGGGCGCTGTATGCACCCTGATTGTGTCGGAGTACGTGTGGCCCCTCGTTCCTGAGTCTGTTCGGGCCCGGCTTTCCATCGAAGCTCTCGTTCAAGATCGTGGCAGTTTACGGGCCGACATATGGAAGAGTGGTGTCGACCTAGTGGCTTCATCCGATTTTCGATTCATCGTCGGTTTCGGCCCAAACGGCGCACCCTTGGACCACCATGTGATGCATAATCACTTCCTCCAAGTCTTAGTAGACGGAGGCGTAATTGGTCTCTTGCTGTTCCTCGGCATCATCCTCACAGCGCTTCGTGCTTCTTGGTGCAGCGTTCCTATATTCGCCGCCACTGTTGGAGTCACCATAATGATGACTACCCTGACGGCGTACTCGAACTTCCGGCCTGCCTGGGCGGTTCTCTTCATGGCCCTGCTGATTTCAAGCGTGCGCAAGTCGCACGAGGGCGTCTCACCGAAAGGTTCTAGTCCTCACCGGTTGCACGCCGAGTGGACTCCGGTGCCGCATACCCAGGGTTTTGCCGAGGCAGATGGAAGGGTTTCGCCATGAGGGTCCTGGTTATCTCGAGCCATTTTCCTCCCGAGCCAGTGATTGGATCAGTCCGACCTAGCCGAATTGCGTCGTTTCTGCGTTCACAAGGACACCACGTGATAGCACTGACGAAAGGCGGACCCTGGGGCAGGGACCGAGGGGACGGATCTGATGTGGTACGGACGCCGTGGATTCGTCTTCCGATTCTCCGGTACATTCGCCCGGGCCTGATCACGCAAGCGCCTCCGCCTCCTGCCGTCGGAGCTCAAGGAAGTGGCGGAGGGCCCCTAGGGCGCGCTCGGAAATGGATTTCCCGGCTGGCTCATGAACTGCTCTCCTTTCCAGATCAAGAGGGGGGATGGATTCCCTTTGCGTACTTAGAGGGGGGGAGAATACTAGCGGACGAGAAGATCGACGTGATCCTCGCCTCTGGGCCGAGCTTTGCCAGCCACCTCATCGCATCGGCTCTCGCACGACGCTACTCCGTCCCCTGGGTCGCTGACTACCGCGATCTGTGGACTACCGGCGATTACTATGCGTTTAGTTCGCTTCGTAGACGAATTGATAGTCGCGTCGAGCGTCGGATCTTGGCGGGGGCATCGGCAACCACCGCCATCGGAGACACTATGGCGCGGCACTTGACGGAGCGCTTTTCAATTTCCTCGACTGTGGTTCGAAACGGCGCGGATGACGTCACTCTGAGACCGCTTGGCCAGCGCGTGCCGTTGAGCTCAGCAAGGGTAAACCTGCTTTATGTCGGGAACAACTTCTACGGTGGGCGGCGCTCTCCGCTATTGCTTTTCCGTGCTGCCCGAGCGTTAAGTTTGACGCCTTCAGAAATACGGTTTCACTTCTTGGGATCGGATCCAGACTTGCTGGCCACGATCATCGATGCTGAAGGCGTGCGACAACTTGTTCAATTTCATGATCCAGTCGGGCATGACGAGTCGCTGGAGATCCAGGGCTGCGCGGACATGCTTATCCTTCTGCTCTGGGATGATCCACGTGAGGCGGGCACCTTGCCGGCTAAGCTTTTCGAGTATGCGGCTGCTCGGAGACCGGTCGTTCTGGTCGGGTATGTCCACGGGGAGGCAGCGCACGTCGTGAAGGATAATCGCCTCGGCTGGATGGTGGACGACTTGGAATCGGCATGCGAAGTGATGGTCCAGGTGTTGAGGACTAAGCCGTCGGCTTCACTACTGGCAGATCTTCCCGAGGCCAAGCAACTTTCGCGGAAAGGTCAGTTGAAAATCCTGGAGGGCGTTCTCTGTGCTGTCGCGGACTCTGGCAGCAGTAACGTGCGAGGCGCCCAGAGTAAAGATGAGCCCAGTGGGTCGTAAACCGGGTCCCGCACTGCGGGCGATCACCTTGTTGGCCTCCGGCACTGCACTGGGGCAACTCATAGCCATCGGCGCAATGCCGTTGATCACACGAATATACTCTCCCGCCGAGTATGGCGTGCTTGGCCTTTTCTCTTCAGTGGTTGTAATCGCGGGTAGTGTGGCGGGGCTCAAGTACGACGCTGCGGTGATTCTTCCCGCTCGCAATGGTGATGGCAACAGGATCGCTATTGGACTCTTTGTCATTTCAATTCTGAGCGTGGCCATCTCCTCAGCGATTCTGCTCTTGTTCCTGATCGCATCACAGTTCTTCGGCGGCGGCCTGCTCGTGTCGATGGGACACTGGGCGCTGTTGCTGCCGGTCGGAACGTTTGCGGCGGGTGTTTCCCTCTCGTTCACGGCTCTGGCCACGAGGGCAGGCGAGTTCTCCCGGCTCAGTCACCTTCCCCCCTTGCAGAAGGGCGCTTCCGTAGTTGTCCAAATCGGCGGTGGCCTATTAGGTGTTGGTGTTGGGGGGCTTCTCGTGGGTGCCCTCCTGCAGTCTTTTGTCAGCATTGGGCTTTTGGCCAGGGGGCGGTTGAAGTCGGTGCTGCTAGTCGCCCTTTCATTTCGTGGGACTGGTGAACTTCGCGGAGTTGCCCACCGGTATCGAGACTTCCCTTCAGTGAACGCTCCGACTGCCTTGCTGAATTCCCTCGCTTGGAACAGTCAGATCTTCCTTCTCGCCCTCTTCTACACGCCCGACGAGTTGGGCATGTTCTCTCTTGCGATGGGGATGGTGGGATTGCCACTTAACGTGATTCTGACAGCGGTGTCTCAAGTGTATCTGCGCGAGAGCGCTGATCGGAAGAGCAGGCCCGACCGTGCTCGCTTTCTGTGGGTTCGAGTGTTGGTCGGGTTGTTGCTATTGTCCGTTCCGATTTTCGTTGGACTCGTTTTGTTCTGCCGATACTTGGTCGTTCCGATTTTCGGTTCCGCCTGGTCTTTGACCGAAATGATTGCACTAGCACTTTTGCCGATCCTGTGGGGAAGGTTCGTTACAACCACCCTCACCACCACCTTCACCGTATACCGACGGCAAGTGTGGATGCTCGTCTGGCAGGTCTTCGCTGTGCTGGTGACTTCTGCGGCGTACTTGCTGGGGGGTGCCAACGGGCTCCGAATTGACGAAACGGTCGCACTGGCGAGTTGGGCCACACTCCCCGTGTATTTGGCGATCATCCCCCTCTCCCTACGCGCGATGAGTCTGGGTGTCGTACGGTCTTAGGGGTTTCTCAAAGGCTAGCCAGCACGTGCTTGTCGTCGATGTCCCTCAATGCTGACCCCGTCGTGCCGGGTGGATTCTCTGGCCTGGGGCAACAAGTGACTGCTGCACGCATAGGTGACATCTCTCTTGGGTGCTGGCCCGGAGCACAGAACCTCAGCTCCGAGGGGCAGCGTGTCGTCAAGGCGAGAAGCGCTGCCCATCCCCACAGTCCTAAGGAGTGGATCACCTCAGCGGAATACGGCTATCCTTGACGAACGATGGCCAAGGCGGTAATTGCGAGAACGCGCAAGTCACCTTGGAACGTCCGGTTCGCCACATAGTGCAGGTATTGGTTTACCTTCTGTGGAAGAATCTGTTCGATGTAGGTGCGTCTTGGATTATCGGATAGCGCTAGGATGGCCGCCTCGTCACGAAAAACAACCGAAGCTGGATCGGTGATCCCAGGCCGTACGGACAGGATCGTGACGCGCGCCTCCTCGGGCCAGTGTTCAACGAATTCAGGAACTTCGGGTCGCGGGCCAACAAGACTCATATCACCAAGCAACACATCAAAGAGTTGAGGGAGTTCATCGATCTTCGTTAAACGGATCACCTTCCCGACTCGGGTGATCCGGGGGTCCGTCGTGGTGGAGACCGACAATCCGGCACCGGTCACCATCGAGCGAAATTTGCGGATTCTGAAAACCGTGCCATTCTGTCCCACGCGTTCTTGGCGATATATGGCGGGGCCTTGTGAATCAAGTTTGACTGCGACGGCAGTAATCAGGAAGATCGGCGACAGGACAATTAGGCCCAGGGTCGATGCGATGACATCTCGGGCCCGATACATATCCATTATGGGCAGTTTCCCCGTTCCGCGGATGGGGACAACACGAGATTGTGGCGGTACACGTTCATCACTCGTCCCCTCCCCTCTACTATTTGCCCAGCATGTTTCCAGCCAGTTCGCAAGTAAAACCCATTTGCGGCGCGGTTGTTCTCTGCATCGGTGGTCAGGTATGCAGACCCGGCGCCCATTTGGGCCGCACGCGCTGTCCATGCTGTAAGAACTTTGGTCCCCACGCCGCCGCCTTGAACTTCGGGGCTGACGCATATGGAACTGAGCAGAGCGGCCATGGGGGGGGCGCTGATGCCCCCCTCGGTAGGCCACTGCCGCCACGAGGCGTGGTAACGCCGCGGGGTTTCGAAGAGTCGCTCGAAGCGAGGCCCTCACGAACCCGGACCAACGGCGGAGCAGTAATCTGCGGTAAAAGCCAGCCGGTTCTGTAGTGCCAACGGCGACGGCGACTGGGGCACCCTCGTGACCTCGAATGAACGCGATGATCGAAGTCGAGTCCTCGAGAAAACCAGCGTAGAACTCCTCAAGGAAGTCAGTCCCTAAGCTGGAAAGGAAGAAGTCTGGAAAAGCACGCCGGTGTAGCTCGGCCAGTGCCGGAACGTCTGCGGTTTCGAATGACAGCTTGAGCTCCATATTCGCACCTATCGCTTTCTCTTCTGGCTCATGCTTCTGGACGGGTGTTGGGCGCTAGTGGAAGTGACCAAATTGACGAGCGAATCCACCTGTGTTCCGAGTCGGCTGACGGAAAACTCGTTCTCGTAAAGCTGTCGTGCCCGGACACCGAGTTCGGTAGTTCCGCTCCGGCCCGCGGACAGCCAAGACCGCAGAGCAGATTCAATGGACGGCACATCGCTTGGTGCAGCGGCAAAGCCAACCCCGCGACTGCTGACTAGGTCGGCCACATCCCCGTCTCCGGCGACAACGATGGCCTTACCTGAGGCCAATATTGCCTGAGTCTTACTAGGCATCGTGACTCCGCTGGTGGTGTGCTGCGCCAAGCTGATGTACGCCACATCCGCGGTAGCCATCAAGTCGGTCATGTCTTCCTCGGGGACCCGCCCTAGGAAGTGCACAGTCGAAAGTCCCAACTGGACCGTCATGTCTCGAAGCAGGGGTTCTTGGGTGCCGGACCCAGCCAGCAACACAGTTGGACGCCATTGGGGCTCAATCGCGGCGCAGGCCTGAAGCAGCGGGCCAAGGTCCTGAGCTGCGCCCATCGCGCCAGCGTAAAGGAGCACGTTGGCGTCAGCTGCGATGTTGAGTGCCGAGCGAAGAGAACTCCCGTGGGTGTGGTAGATCTCCTCGTTAGTTGCCTTGGGGATGTAGTGTAGACGTTCGTTACGCACACCTCGTCCCTCTAGTGTCAAGCCAGCGCTGGGAGATATGTGAACGACCGCTCGTGAGGACGCGTACATGGCCTTGCACCATGCGTCGATCAGTCCCCAGCCCAATTGCGCCACCCGGCCGCTGGACCTCAGCCCGGCGACTGCCAACGTATCTGGCCACAAGTCTGCAACCTCGCAAATGACCGGGACGCGGCGGCCATAGCGCGTTAGCCACATGGGCAGAGCAAGGGTGATCGGGGAATAGTTCACCCAGAGGACGTCGAGCTGGGGTAGGCGCGGAACCCCTAGGAGCGCGGCACTCACCGCAAAGGACGTGTAGTTCGCGATCCTGCGAACGCTAGATGCATCATGGCTTGGATAGAGGGGCACACGGAGGACGGTTACGCCGTCCAGCACTTCCTGGAAGAGAGGGGTTTGGCGGTAACCTGCCGCGACTCTTCCATCGGGATAGTTCGGAAATCCCGTCAACACGTAAACCTCGTGGCCGAGGTCCACTAGTTGCCGAGCCATAACTCCCGTGGTTGATGCTGGCCCGGGTTCGGGGTCGTACCACTGACTTAGTATCCCGATGCGCAAGTCTGTTCCTACTTATTCAAGATCCCGCGCACCGCGGCTGCAACGCGGTCCACGTCCGAGTCAGTCATGGAGGGGTAGATGGGCAGGCTGACCACGGTCTTGTACGTCTCCGAGGCGACGGGGAGATCTTTCGCGCCAACACCTAGCCCCGCGCTCCAGTATGGATGCAGATGGAGCGGGATGAAATGCACGCTGGTTCCCACACCAACTGCGGCCATCTTCTCTATGAACTCATTGCGGCCCACGGGGCTCTGATCCGTTAGCCGGATGAAGTAGAGGTGGTGGGCATGGCCTCGCGGATATTTCGGTTTGGGGGGCAGCTTTGCGGGGAGTCCGTCGAGGGCGTCGTCGTAACGTCCGGCGATCCTCTCGCGACGCTGTCGCAGGGACTCCGCGCGCGAGAGCTGCACTCGACCCATGGCGGCCGCAGTGTCAGGCATGTTGTATTTGTAGCCGGCCGCAATAATGCTGTACTCCCACGACGGTTTCGTAGAGGTGTACCGATCGAAAACGTCACGGCTAATCCCATGCAGGCGCATCACCCGTGCGCGGCGGGCGATGTCATCGCTGCGGGTGACGAGCATCCCACCTTCACCCGTCGTGATGGTCTTGGTGGCATAGAACGAGAACACTGTGGCCTCGCTATCACCCGCCCCAACAAGGCGCGATTCATCCCGAACCGGAAAGGCGTGGGCTGCGTCTTCGATGACCGCCAGTGAGTGCCGTGATGCGAACTCTCTGATGGTACTCCCCGGTATAGGAAGACCAGCGAAGTGGACGGGCATGATGGCTCTGGTCCGTGAGGTGATGAGACTGCTTGCCATGTCGAAGTCCATGTTGAGGGTCTGAGGGTCAACATCTACCAAGACAGGCTTTGCGCCGACGTAGCGCACGACCTCCGCAGTTGCAGTGAATGTCCACGTCGGGACTAGAACTTCATCGCCGGGACCAAGGCCGATGGCCTCCACCGCCAGGTGGAGCCCAGCAGTTGCCGAGTTGACGGCGACGGCGTTGACGTCGCCCCCCAGGTATGCCGCGAACTCCTCCTCGAAGGCCGCTGCGTTTGGGCCCGTAGTGAGCCAACCGGAGCGCATCGCGGCCACGACCGCGTCAATCTCGGCCTCCGTAATATCAGGGATCGCGAAGGGGATGAACGGAATGCTCATTGGCAAGTCTCCAGTCTGGGTTCGGACAACTGCCATAGGAAAGGTCCCACCCCGTCAGGCAGATGGCCGTGCGAACTCTTAACAGCGTGCATTAGGAGCCTCAAACAGCGATGGCACGGTGAACCTGGGTTGGCTCTGTATCGAGAATCCTCATCACATCTTCCTCAGACCCCATCTGGTCTGCGATGAGTTTGGGATCCAACGCCGGGACCTGAACCTCACTGATAAGCGGATGTTCGCTAGAGGCGCCCGCCTCCACTGTGCTGAAAAGCACCTCGTGCATCTTCTCGCCTTCTCGCAGCCCGGTGAAGTGGATCTCGATGTCCTTCTTGGACTCCGCGATCATGCGCTTCGCCACGTCGAGGATCTTGACCGGCTCGCCCATGTCCAGCACCAGGACGTCGCCAGGGAGGCCGATGGCGCCGGCCTGCATCACCAGCTCGCACGCCTCGGGGATGGTCATGAAGTAGCGGGTGACGTCCGGGTGGGTGACCGTCACCGGGCCACCCTTCTCGATCTGGCTCTGGAAGGAGATCAGCACCGAGCCGCGGGAGCCAAGAACGTTGCCGAACCGCACGGACAGGTACGGCACCTGGTACTCGGTGGCGTACCAGGCCGTGAGCCGCTCCGCGAGGCGCTTGGTGCGGCCCAACACGCTGGTGGCCGCGGCAGCCTTGTCGGTGGAGATGTTCACGAACCGTTCCACGCCCACCGAGTAGGCGGCACGCAGCACGTTGCGGGTTCCCAGCACGTTGGTCTTCCACCCCTCAAGGGGGAAGCGCTCCAACATCGGGAGGTGCTTGAGCGCGGCCGCGTGGAACACCACGTCCGGGCGGTGCTTGCTGAAGACGCGCTCGAGGGCGTCCTCGTCGCGGATGTCGCACAGCACCATGTCCTCGGTGTCGAGGAGACCGTTGCCGTACAGGTCGAGCTGCACGCCGTGCAGGGCGGACTCGTCGCGGTCCAGCAGGATGAGCTTGGCCGGGCCCAGACGGTGCACCTGGGCGGCGAGCTCGGAGCCGATGGAGCCGCCAGCGCCGGTGACGAGCACCACCTTGCCGGTGACGTAGTCGGCGATGGCGCTGAGGTCGGTCTTGATGGGACGGCGACCGAGGAGGTCGGCCACGTTGAGCTGGCGCAGCGAGCCCAAGGTGACCTGGCCGCCCACCATCTCCCGCAGCGGCGGGATGATCAGCAGGTCCAGGCCGTGCTCCTCGCAGGCGGTGCTGATGCGCTGGATGAGGTCCGGGCTGGCGGCGGAGATGGCGAAGATGACGGCTTGAGCGCCCCGCTCCTTGGCCACCTTGATGATGTCCCTGCCGAGGCCGAGCACCCTGTGGTGTCGGACGCGGAGGTTGCGCTTGTCGCGGTTGTCGTCGACGAAACCGACGATGCGGTAGGGCGCATCCTCGGCGAGGTCCATGAGCGTGGCCACCTGGTGGCCGGCGTTGCCGGCGCCGTAGACCAGCGTGGGGATGGCGTTCGCCGCCGCGCTGCGGGGCCGGCTGTCCACGATGGAGCGGAAGACCAGGCGCGCCGTGGCCATGAAGATCATGGCCAGCGAGGGCAACGCCACTGCGGCCCGCAGGGGGAAGTGGTCGGCTGCCAGGAGGAAGGTGGTGCCGTTGAGGACCGCGATACCGGCGACGGTGAAGCCCATGCTCGCGGCATCAGCGAAGCTGCCGATGCGGTTGCGCCCGAGGTACAGCTGCGAACTAAGCCCGCCGATGACCTGGAGCAGCACGGCGGCAGCGGTGTAGAAGAGCACCCACCGGGCCTGAACGGGCTCCAGCGCCGCGTTGCGCATCGACAGGAAGACGATCACCGCGAGCACCCAGGCGAGCGCATCCCACACGAGCAGGACCAGGCGCCGGACAGCTGCGGGCATGCGGTACAGGAGCGCGCTCAGAGCGTTAGACCCTCTTGGCTTGTTGGTTTCATCATTGGCTGCATCCCATTCCCCCACGGGGCCACCATATACTCCGTCCGCCGAGAACTGCCAAACTGTTATGAGTGTTTGGGCGCGAAAAGCCCCTAGCTGGACAGCATCTGCTGCTATGTAGCCCCTGCCTGGCGCCCATCTGTGTGGTAGGTCAGGCGGTCACGGGCACCGGCGCCTATTCAAACGGCAGTTCGGGGGGCCGTGGATCTCTTTCCGATCGTGGGCGCCGCGGCGTGATGTCGATCAACTGCATCCGTAGTACTGCGCCTATCGTAGATTGCTACCGTCGCGAGGAGGTGCCGGCCGCGAGTGCCCGGCGGGGTAGTCACAGGAGCCGGGCGGCAGTCTCATCAGGGTCGAAGAAGTCCACCTCAATGTTGAACGCGACGCTGGATCCGCCCGGGATCCAGCGGACCAGACCGTCTCTGTCCGCTGCCGCCCTGCCGCGATGGTGGGCGCTTGCGGGCAGGCAGAAGCCGGCAGCCTGCTCCTCGCCCGTGTTCGAGATCCACCTGATCGCCAACGGCAGATGTTCGGTTTCGTAGCTCACGCACGCGGCCCGCCCGTCAGGCCTGGTCTGCATGAAGTGGGCCCATCCGTCGGCGTCTGGTGTCGGCCGGAAGATCGCGCAGTACTCGGGAACGATCCGGCGTTGGGGGTCGACGGAGTCTCCCTTACGCAGGTCAGAGCGGATGCCCTCCAGGTACGCGGCCGTCGCCGGCTCCTGCGCGGGGTGTGGAGCAAGCTCGAAGTGCTGATCGTCGAACGGGACCTGTTGGACGAGCTGCCCGCCCTCGAAGAGAGGCCAGTTCACGTGGCAGAGGTATGTGTAGCCGAAGGGGTTGCTGCGATGATTCGAGATCTGGATGTTGAGTTCAAGGCCCGTGCCGTCCTCGCTAAGCGTGAGCGTTGGTTGGAACGTGACGTCGGCCGTATGGCTCACGCGGTGTCGGAACTGCCCGGTAACCGCGACCCATCCGTCCCCGAGAAGGAGGCGAGCGTCACTGAAGAGGCCGTTGGGCAGTTCGCCGTGGTGCGGGTGAGTGTCCTCGGGCCCGGGCGCGCCCAGGCCCGAGAGCCCGCAATGCAGGAGGAAGCCGCCGTACGTCTCCCCGAACGCGGTTGACGCCGAAGGCTCGTCGAACGTGCTGATCATCGTCAGCGGCTCGCCATCGACGGTGTAGCGCCACACCTGCTGCCCGCGGAATGGCAACACGATGAGTTCGACACGCTCGGTGACGAGCCGCAGCGCGGCTACGCCGGAGGCGTAGCGGAACGTGGACACCGCCACGCCGGGGGAGTCCAGCAGAGGCTGCTCGTGGGCCTGGAACATGGCCTCACGCAAGAGGATGCTGCGCAGCGGTGTTTCCATGACGTCTCCTTCTGGCTCAGTCTTCGTGATATCCGGGAGTGGTGTAAAACGCCATGTTCGGCTGCCGCACATCAAGGCGCCCGTACTGGGCGACGATGCCCACGTCGGAGGTGAGCCGGATGCCGTACTGGACCTCGCGCGGGAGTTCGAACCCGCCCATGTCGGTAGTCACGTTGGTGCGCAGGCACCTCACCCGCTCCGGTTCGACGTCGACGTTGAACCTGTCAGGTGCTTTGTCCGCCCAGTACAGGGCCACCTCCACCCGGGCTTCCTCCGAGTTGGGGTTGAGGATGATGATGGACTCGTGCCCCTGCGGGTCCCCGTCGCCCGGGGGTGGCAGTTCCCCGTCGGGGAAGTACCAGGTCTTCTTGCCCGCCATCACACACTCACCCGCTGTGACTGCCGCTCCCTGACAAGAGCGGGGACGTCCTTCGCCTGCATGAAGACCGCGCCCTCGGCCTTGAGGCCCTCGATGAGGATGCGCAGTTCGTCGATGGCGCCCGGACCCACGTTCTCGGTGATGAACGACTCCGGGATCACCGTGGCCTCGCCGAAGTTGTAGCTCTTCTCCATGGGCCAGAACTCCCAGGGATGGATGTAGAAGCAGAGGTAGGTGTCGATCTGCTTGCCGTCGCAGAACTGCTTGAACGCCATCGAGCGCTCCAGCATGTACCCCCCGCCCTTGGTGCGGAACAGGGGCCATTGATCTCGATCTCGCTCCAGGCCAGGGTCGTTGGACTCCATCACCATGTCGGCGAAGTTCGGGATCTGCAGGACCGAGGATTCGCCCCGCTGGGTCCAGTCCTCGAGGCTGGAGAAGTACGGCGCGAACTGCTCGCGGTGGAAGTACATGGGGTAGGTGAGATCCGCCACGTAGCCCAGTTCGTCCAGGGCCCTCACCACGGCGGTGGAGCCCCACAGCCGGGGGCAGCGGAACGAGACCGGGCGGACCCCGGTGGCCTGCTCGATCAGCTCGGTGTTGAGCCTGAGGCGGGGCAGCACCTCGTGTTCCAGGATCGGCTTGGTGCCGGGCAGGTCGAAGAGCGGGTCGCCGACGGTCTCGTGCTGCAGCGAGTGGGCTCCCACCTCGTGGCCCCGGGCGAGGCACTCGCGGGCCACCTCGGGATGTGCCGTCACCGAATCCCCGGTGAACAGGAAGGTGGTGGTCACGTCGGTCTCCTCGAAGAGATCCAGGAGGAGCGGCGTGCCCTTCGTCAGGCCCTCGTAATAGGGCGTGAAGCTTCCGACGTCGGTCTCCATGTCGGTGCCGATGACCACTGTGATGGGGTTCTGATTCATGTGATTGTCTTTCTGTCTTGCTTCGTTGCGCATGCTGCTCAGGTGGTTTCGCCGAGATGGAACTCGGCATCGAAGAGGTGTGTCTCGCCGCCGTAGTGGCCGTCCATGCCGTCCTGGAGCAGTTCCCAGGCCTTTTCGGCGATCTGGTCCACGGGCTGAACCATTGTGGTGATGACGGGTCGCATGAACCCGTACGTATCGATGTGGTCGAAACAAGCGACGGCGAGGTCGCGGGGGACCGACATTCCCCGTTGGCGGGCCATCCGGACAGTGGCGTACGCCAGAACGTTGTTCTGCGCGATCACGGCGGTCGGGCGATCATCGCCCTCCATGATGGCGCCCACTTTGGCGTACCCGTCGGCGTACTGGAAGTTGGTGCGCACGATCCACTCCGGATTGAGCGCCAGGCCATTGGCCACCAGGCACCCCTCGAACCCGTCGAGACGCTCACGAGCGGAGGATTCGCCGGCCGGCCCCACCACGGTGGCGATCCGGCGGTGGCCACGGTCGATGAGGTGCTGCGTCAGGCTGTAGGAGGACCCCACGTTGTCGGCACCCACGAAGTTGCAGCCGAAGTCCCCCTTCGGCAGGTTGTCAACGAAGACGATCTGCTGCAGGAGCGATTCGGGCAGCGACGAATATACGTCGGCCCCTGCGGTGGCGACTACCAGCCCGCCCACAGTCGACGAGCGGAGATGCGTGACGAAGGCCTCCTCGCGTGCCGCGTCCTCACCAATGTTGAACAGCATCGGGGTGTACCCGGCGTGGCTCACCAACCGGTCGATGGACTTGAAGAGGAGGGCGTAGAACTCGTTGCTGATGTCTGGTACCACTACGCCAAGTGAGTTCACCCGCTGCATTTTCAGGGCCTGGGCCATCTGATTCGGCAAGTAGTGAATCTTGCCCGCATAGGCCAGGACCTTCTCGCGAGTCTCTTCGCTCACCCTCCCCTTGCCGTTCAGGACCCGCGAGATGGTGGACTCGCTGACGCCGAGTTCGTTGGCTATGTCTCTCAGAGTGGGCATCTCTCACCGCCTTGGTAATGCACCTGCTGCTCTACTTGCGCTTGGAGTTCACGTCGATGAGCACCACCGTAATGAGGATGAGGCCCTTGACGATCCACTGGAAATAGGTGTTCACGCCGATGAGCACCATCGCGTTGGAGATGACACCGATGAGGAAGGCGCCCAACACAACTCCGAGGACGTTTCCGCGGCCGCCGAATAGCGAGGTTCCACCGAGGACGACGACGGTCATTACCTCGAAGAGCATCGCGTCGCCCAGCGTGGCGGAGCCCGACATTGTGCGGGCCGTCAGGCCGATGCTGCCCAGCGTGGCCAGGAACGAACAGATGATGAAGGCCACCATGCCGATGAACTTCACGTTGATCCCCGACAGCCGCGCCGCGTCTGCGTTACCGCCAACCGCGTAGAAGCTCCGCCCCAGCTCGGTGTGCTGCGTGAAGACGTAGCATGCCGCCGTGACCAGCACCATCAGGTAGACGGGCACAGGCACCGAGAACAGGTACCCCATGCCCAGATAGTTGAGCCAGCTCGGCAGACCACTGATGGGAAGCCCGCGCGAGTACAGGAACGCGATGCCCGTCAGAACGTTCATGGTGACGAGCGTTGCAATGAAGGAGGGAACCTTGCCGTAAATCACGAACAGCCCGTTCACCATCCCCAGGACGATCGAACTCAGCATGACCATGAGGAGCGCCACCCAGATGCTGAGCCCCTGGTTCGCGACGAGACCGGCCAGGAGAACCGATTGGAGCCCGATGGCCGAGCCGATCGACAGATCCAGGTGACCGATGAGGATGACGAAGAACTGCCCCAACGCCACGATCGACAGGAACGAGATCTGGCGCGCGATGTTCATGAGGTTGCCGAGTTCCAGGAACCGGTCGATGGTCACGGAGCAGATGGCGAACAACGCCAGGAAGAGGAAGAGGATCATCCACTCGTTGACGAAGGCCCTCACGCCTCCAGAGAAGCGGGTGCTCTTCGCGGCGTAGGTTGCGGTTGCGGTAGTCATCTCTCTGCTCCCAACAGACTGGTCATTACTTCAGATTGGTTCAACCGGTCTCCTTCGAAGGAGTCACGGATCCGCCCTTCGTAGAGGACGTATATGCGGTGCGATAAGCCGAGCAGTTCCTCAATCTCGGGCGAGACGAGGATCACCGACTTTCCCTCGGCGGTGAGAGCCGCGATGAGTCTGTAGATCTCGCTCTTCGCCCCCACATCAATTCCCCGGGTGGGCTCATCCATCAGGAAGATCTCTGTGTCGGCGATCAGCCACTTCCCGATGACGATCTTCTGTTGGTTTCCCCCGGACAACTTTGTCGTGGGCTGCCATAGGTTGGAGTAGCGGAGCTGAAGCGACTCCAAGGTGTCGTAGGACTTTCGCAGCTCAGCCTCGTCGTCCATGAACACACCCCACTTCTTGAACTTGCGCATCGAAGGAAGGGTGGCATTCTTCCTGACATCCAGCGCGCTGTTCAGGCCCAGGCGCTTGCGTTCGTCAGGGATGAGGCCAAGCCCATGCTGGATGGCTTTGCGCGGGGACGTCATGGAGACCGCTTCGCCGTTGACACGGATGGTGCCCTTCTTGACCTTGTAGTCTCCGAAAATCGCCAGCAGCAACTCGGACTTACCGGCTCCCACAAGGCCGGCAATGCCCACAACCTCGCCCCGGCGCACTTCCAGATCCACGTCGAAGAACGCGTCGCTGGTGAGCCCTTCCACCTGCAACACCACGTCGTCGTCCGGGGGGTTGAGGGTGGGGTAGACCTGGCTTAATTCGCGCCCCGCGATCAGTTCGACGAGCTTGGGCTTCGTCAACTCGGTCACGTCCCCGGTCCTGATGTGGCGGCCGTCCATCAGCACCGTGTAGCGATCACAGACGCTGAAGATCTCATCCAAACGGTGGGAGATGTAGATGATGCCCTTGCCGTCTCGTTTGAGGAGCTCGACGATGCGGAAGATGTTCTCGATGTCGTTCTCGGGCAGCACGGCGGTCAGCTCGTCCAGGATGATCACCTGGGCTTCCTGGGACAGCGCCCTCGCCAACTGCACGAGTTGTTTCTCGGCGGTGCGGAGGTACTTGACCGGCACGTCGAGGTGGATGTCGACGCCCAGGTAGGTGAGCAGTTCAGCCGCGCGGGCACGCTGGGCGCGTCGGTCGATGAACGGCCCACGCTTCGAGTAGTTGCCGACGTAGATGTTCTCCAGCGCGGTCATCTCCTCCATCAGTTGGAACTCCTGATGGACCACGGCGATCCCGAGGGCCTGCGAGTCCCGCACGTCATAGTGCTTCGGGACCCTCTGGCCTCCCACGAACAGCTCGCCCGAGGTGAGGGTGTTCTCGCCGATGATGCACTTGGCCAGGGTGGACTTACCCGCGCCGTTCTCGCCCACCAGCGCGTGGCATTCGCCGGGGCGCAGGTCGAACGAGACGCCGTCGAGGGCCAGTACCCCGGGAAACTCCATGCGGGCGTTGCGGATCTCGACCAGTGGCGTGGTGGTGATCTCCTGGGGTGTCACTTCCTGTGCGACCGCGCTCATGATGCGTCCTTGTCTGAGAGCCAGAGCCACCCCAGCGCTTCGATGCCGGAGCAGATGATGTCGTTGTCCGTGTCCTCCGGGTGACGCAGGTTGTGGATCAGCCGCTTCATCTCGTGATACGGCATCATGCAGCTGCGGACCCCGGTCCATCCCACCGGCATGAGGTCGAAGAACATCTCTTTGGCGATGTCGAAATCGCGCTCGTTGAGATGGAGCACCTCGTCCAGGAGAAGGTCTCTCTTCTCGGGCTCGCGCTCGCGTTCGTAGGCCAACGCCGCCAGGACGAGGTCATAGATGACCCGGTTGCGACGCTCGGCGTTCTCCAGGCGATCGAAGTGCTTCGACCACACCTTCAGGCGCGGGTTAACCTGCAGCTCGGCCCGGATCGCCCGGATCTCGGTCAAGAGCGGCTCGTGGTTGGCGACGGCCTGCTCGATGCGGGGGATGTCCGCGTCGGTCATCTTGTTCGACTGGAACGGGAACGGCGTCGTGTAGAGGGGGATCTGGCTCTCGTGGATGGTGAGAATCTCCCGCATCACCCGTAGCACGCGGGCACCTAGAGCCGGGCCGAAGGTAGTGGTGCCCACGCGGGCGAAGAACTCGTCCTGTTCCAGCCGTGAGCCCCAACCGTAGTTGCCGTGCGCGAAGAGATGCAGGAACAGGCCGAACCATTCGAAGATGTAGCCGTTGATGCCGTGGACGTCCGCTTCCACGCTGCCGATGTGCTGCTCGATGTCTCGTTCGATGACCTGGACGTTGGGCTCATCCCCGTAGCGGATCATGTTGGACTCGAAGGTGCGGTACAGGCGGCCCATCGTCGAGGTGATGGAGTTGGACTCCGTGTCTCGCGCCCAGATCCGGTGCTTGCCGAACGCCTTGACCCACTTCTGGAACTCCGTCGGGGGCACGTAGAGCGCAGGGGCCCAGAACAGCACGATGTCGTCCGGCAGGGCATCGGCGGTGGCCTGGAGCCACGCGGGGTCCTTCTCGAGGGGTGGCTGGCGGAAGGCCCGGATCCCGATGATGATGTCCGGGTTGACCTGTCGCACCTCCTCCCGGATCTTCATCAGCAGCTCCAGGTTCGCCTGGTGCTTCGCTTCGCCGGGCGTGTCCGCGTGCTGCCCCCACCGCTCGGTGCAGCGTTGGCAGGTGCAGAACCAGAAGCCCTCCTCGCTTTCCTCCAAGGTGTAGCCGTCGAAGCCGAGTTCGGCGATGCGGCGCATCGCGGTGAGGATGTAGCTGACGGACTCCTTGTCCGAGAGGCACACCGAATCGAAATCGTTCAGGAAGTCGCTGCCGGCCGGGGGGACCATCCGCTTCTCGGGGTGCGCGATGGTCCATCCGCCGTTGTAGGAGTTGAGGCCCACGTAGGCCATGATCTTCACACCCATGCGATGGGCGAGTTCGATGAAACGCGGCAAGTAGTTGTCGGCAACGTTGGGGTGGGAGTACTTGACCTTGATGAAGCGCCCGTTCTCCTGGTTCCACACCTCGACGGGGATGTCGGTGAACGAGGTTTCGGGATACTCAGGGAACTCGAAGGGCCAATAGCCGTACATCACCATGTTCAGCTGGTTGATCTTCTGGTCGACGCACTGATGCAGGAACAATTCCCATTCGTCGTAGCCCCACAGCTGCATGTCGAACCCGATCCGTCCGTAGCCGGCGTACCAGCTGAAGGTGGGAGCGACGGCGCGCACGGGGATGGAGGGGTAATCGACCATGAGGCAGGTGGGCAGCGAGAGAGTGCCGGGCGGGTTGTCACCGCGCACCTCGCGCTCGGCGAGGAGCTGCTTCAGTGAGGTGAGGCCATTGATCAGTCCGTCTCTTGCCTGGGCCGAGAGCCTGACTCCGTCGTCCCGGATGTCCAGAACGTAACCCTGCTCCGCGAACATCTCCGGCTTGGCCAGATTCACTGCCGCGTCCTCGATACTGCCCTGGTGCACGTGCACGGGGAACGCGTCAGGGGCGTCGGCGAAGATGCCCGGGTAGTTGTGGAAGCGGAGCACCGCGAGATCCCGGACCTCGTCGGGCGTCAGCGCGTCCACATCGTCGGCCGTCAGCCGCAGATGGGTGAAAGCTCGCGTGGAACCGTCGTGGTGAATGAGGTGTTTGGGCTCGGGCAGGATGCTGATCATGGCGGGAAACCTTTCATGGATGGGAGGGTGGCGGGCGGGATTCGCGGGAATCCCGCCCGCCCACACGGCGGCCGGTCAGCCCAGCCAGCTCCAGTTCTGCCAGTCGTAGTCGGCGACGTTGGCCGGCGTGATGGCCTCAGGCTTGGGGAGGTCGTACTGCTCGGGCATCTCTTCGCCCTCGGCCATGGACTTCCACAGGGCGTCCATCGCGGTGTAGCCCAACACGACGGGATCCTGGAGAACCTCCCCGATCCACGACTCGTTGCCGTCCTGGATGTACTGGAGGACTTCCTTATCGCCCGCGATACCCACGAACTTGATCTCGGCTGCCCGGTTGGCGCCAACGGCAGCGTTGTAAGCACCGATGACCTCTGCGTCGTTGTGGCCGGCCACCAGGTCAATGACAGGCTCGCGCTGCAGAACGTTCTCCATGAGGCTCTGCGCAGAGTTGCGGTCGCCACCGCCGGTGTCGCCTTCCTCGATGATCTTGGCGTCCGGGAAGGCCTCGAGAACCACCTTGCTGAAGCCCTCGAAGCGGTCGATGCTCACCTCGCCGGAGGTGGGGACGGAGATGTAGACGATGGTCGGGTCCTTCTTGCCGGCGCTCTCGAAGTAGTCGACGGCGACCTGGCCTGCCGTTTCGCCCAGCGCCACCATGTCGTGGCCCACGAAGGTGTTCCAGACGGCGTCTGCCGGGTCGTCGGGCTGCTGCGGGTAGTCACCCACCACGAACTGGGTGCCGTTGCGCTTGTGCAGGTCAACCATGGTGGGGATGATTGCGCGGGAGTCGGTGGGGAAGACGACGATGCCCTTGGCGCCTGCGGCAACAAGATTCTCCAGGTTGGAGATGTTGGTCTGGATATCCTGCTGGCTGTCTTCGAACTGGAAACGGACCTTCGCCTCAGGGTTCTCCTCGGCCCACTTCTCCATGCCTTCCTGAGCGCCCAGGAACCAGGCGTACTGGAGGGTGAAGATGCTGCCGCCGATGAGGGTCTCGTCCTCGCCGAAGACGTGCCCGTCCGAGCCTGCTGCCTCGGTGGTGCTGGTCGTCGTGCCGTTGGCGGGTTCGGTGGCCGTGGGGTCGCTTGTCGCGTTTCCGCAGGCCGTGAGGGTTAGGGCTCCAGCGGCCAGCATGGCCACTGCTGCAGACTTGAGTCGCATAACTGCTCCATTCATGAAATGGGTGGCGGGTCGGCTTCGGACCAACCCAGAGGTAGTGGCCGTGGAAGGTGCTCCCACGGTCTGGGTGCGACAGGAGGTTTCCGGTCGGGGAACGATCGGACCGCCGTCGTTGGCAGGCTTCCTCGTCCGTTACGTGCGGTCCTTGCGGACCTGGCTAGGTGCCCTTCGATGTGTCGGGCGTTGTGCCTTGCGGTGCTGCATTGCTCTGCAAGGAGCTTGGGTGGTGCACCTTCTCAGATGCGGGCGATGGGGCTGGTGTGCGGCCTGGGGGAGGGCGGCCGCACACCAGCGGGCTCAGATACCGACTTCGTAGATCGTGCCGATCTGGTTGGCGAGGAAGTCCACTCCGCCCTCACGGACCACGACCGGCTTCTCCCAGCGAACGCCGAAGTTGGATCCGATGCCGAACGTGTCGAGCTGGAAGGTCATGTTGGGCTTCAGGGTGTACTCGGAGCTGGTCTCCATCCACGGTGCCTCTACCTCGGTGAGGCCGAGGCCGTGAGCAGGGCCGTAGACGTAGGCGTCCTTACGGCCGGCGTCCAGGAACTTCTGCTCGTAGTCGCGGGCGATCTGGCCGGCGACGCGGCCGGCCGCGAACTCACGCTCCGTCCACATGTGCATCTCGAGGATGAAGTCCACGATGTCCTTCTTCTCGCCCTTGAGCGGGCCGAGGGAGACGGGCAGCCCGATGGCGGGGCTGTAACCATCCACCGCGGCAGACAGGTTGAGCTGGATGATGTCGCCCGGCTTGAGGACCCGATAGCCGGAGCGGGAGATAGCGTGCTTGGTGCTCTCCTCGGCGAAGCAGTACTGGGGGAGACCCTCGTACTCCGCACCGTTCTCGTACATCGACTTCTGCGCCACGCCGACGAGTTGGAGCTCGGTCATTCCCGGGCGGATGGCGGCGATGACGTCTTGGACGGCGAGATCGGTGATGCGGCCGGCCTCCCTGAGACAGGCCACCTCCGCGTCGGACTTGACCGAACGTAGCTCAACCATGATGTCGCGGGCGTCGACGAGTTCCGCACCGGGGAAGTTGCTCTGGAGGGAGTTCCAGACCACCACGTTGGTGTCGAGAATCGAGCACACGCCGATCCGCAGCTGCTGGCCACTGATGCCGAGGTGGCCGAAGGCGTCCTGGAACGTCTGGAGGCTGAGGTGCGGGTAGGCGGGGTCCGCGGCTTCGCGGTACTCCGCCAGGACGAAGATGTCCTGGATCGCGGCGGTGTCCTTGGCGAAGATGTCCGACTCGGGGCCCACGAGGAGCGCGGTCTTGCCATCTGGGTTGATGGCGACGCCGGCGCGCTCGAAGACCGGCCAAAAACCACTGAAGTACCGGGCGTTGGCGTAATCGGCCTCGTTTCCGTAGAGGAGCAAGGCATCCAGGTTCCGCTCTCGCATCAACTCTCCGGCACGCTTGGCCCGATCAGCGTATTCGCTGGCTGGGATCCGGATTCTTTCCACGACGTGATCTCCTTTGATTCGTCCGACTTGGGACAACTTCGTCCAGTTGCACAAACGTTTGCGCAACGTCGTGACGCCAACGTTAGGACACCTCTTCCAGGGTTGTCAACCAGTTTGAGCAAACGATTGTCCCGCAGGGCAAATTGGCTTCGTCGGGAGGCGCTCTGAGGAGCCGGGTGTCTACTCGAAAGGCAGTTCGGTGGTGCCGTGGATCTCTTCCCAGTCGTCGACGAAGCGGTCCACCGCGGTGATGATGTCGGGGGCGGACAGGGCCTGCTGAAGCAGCTGCGGCGAGAGCGTCACGGCGTCGGCGCCGCTCTGCAGCGCGTGCGACACCTGGGCGATGTTCTTGAAGCTGGCCGCCATGATCTTGCTCGGGGCGTCGAACCGCTTGATGAAGCCGGCGAGGGCCTCGGTGGTCTCACGGGTGTTGATGTCGATCGACTGCGCTCTAGTACTCGCCTGATCGTAGATTGCCACCCGTTGGGGGGAAGTGCCGGTTCGACTACCCGGCGGGGTGGTCGCGGGAGCCGGGCCGCAGCCTCATCAGGGTCGAGGAGGTACACCGCGATGTGGGAGGCTGCGCTGACTCCGCCCGGGATCCATTGAACCAGCCCGTCCCGCTCTGCGGCCGCCCGGCCCCTGTGGTGGGCGCTGGCCGGCAGACGACCCGGCCGCCTTCTCGTCACCGCTGTTCGAAAGCCACCGGATGGCCAGTGGCAGATGCTCGGTCTCGTAGCTCACGGCGGCCCCGTCCGTTGGGTCGGAACTCGAGGAAGTGTGTCCATCCGTCGGCACAATGTTCCGCTGAAGGATCGCGAAGTAGTCGTACGCTGTGGGTTGAGGGAATCGCCGGTGTGCAGGGGGCGCGCGGAGGCTCCCAACCCTGGTTCGCCCGGGGAGCGACAAACGCTGACTACAGCTCCGCCCCGAGACTGGACAGCAGGATTGTAGCTCTGGTGCTGACGTGCGTTCAGGCCAATGCGAGCCATGTTGCCAGACTTGGCAACGTGGCATAGGCTCTCGCTATGGCTGCCCAGAACAGTGCCGCGTCTCTGCTGCGCGAGCTCCGACGTGAACAAGGTCGCACGCTGCGTTCGATGGCCGCTGAAATCGGGATTGCTCCTTCTCAGCTATCAAGGGTTGAGCGTGGGCAGCGAGTCCTGGCGGCCGAACTCTCTGAACGTCTCTCGGAGTACTACGGCATCCCAGCTGAGAGGATCTCGCTCGCCCAGGGGGAGATCCCCCCTGATATCGTGCGAATCCTTCAGAAACATCCAGAGGAACTGACGCGCCTAAGGGCTCAGCATGGGGCCAATCCGTGACAGCGGATCCCGTTTCCTGGGCGACGGCACTATGCGGGCAAGCTGTTGGCCCCTATCGGCTTCGGGAACTGATTGGTTACGGAGGCTTCGGGCTCGTCTTCTCTGCGGACGACGTCCGAGGCTCGTCGCAAGTGGCCGTCAAGATCCTCATGCCCAGCACCAATCCTCAATCGGCAATCGAGTTCGCTACCGAAGGCAGGCTTCTCGACAAGCTGAACAAGTGTGACGCCGTCGTGACGCTGGTCGACTCCGGGCAATTCGAGATCGAGATGTCGATGAACGGGTTCTCGATCCCGTTGGAACTCAAGTATCACATCCTGAACCTGGCCGGGGGGTCCCTTGACGAACTCACGGCAGATCCCGACCGGCTCGGCGAGTTGGCATGGCCCGAGCGCATCTCGCTGTGGCGCGGTGCGATCAAGGGGGTGCATCAGATGCATCTTAAGTCAATCGTGCATCGTGATATCAAAGCGGAGAACTGCCTCCTTGTCGTCCGAGGCAAGCGCACTGAGGTTCGAATCGCCGATCTGGGTCGGTCTCGGGACACGTCCGCTGCGCCGACTCTCGCCCGCGAGGAATACCTGGGTGGTCGCGGCGACCTTCGTTTTGCAGCGCCGGAGCTTCTCTGGCTGCAGGGGGGGCAACGGGAAGAGGATTTTCGGGCTGCTGACTTGTACGGCCTGGGGTCTCTGCTTGCCGAACTGGCAACTGGCCACCCTATGACGTCTGTGGCAATGGACTCTTGGCGGGATGCGGTGGATCAAGGTCGGGATGATCTTCGCAAGGGGACAAGACGCGACCTCGCCGTTCTCCAACCACAGTATCGGCGCGCAGTCACCGAGGTCGTTGAGCAAATGCCACCCAGCATTCGGCTCGACAGTGAAGCCTTGCTGTCCCAATTGTGCCATCCGGTACCCATCGAGAGGTTCCCCCGCGTCTCGATGTCAAGTAGGCGTTCAACGCAGCCAGGCCTTGAGTGGCTCCTTCAAAGGGCGGACATCTTGGCCAAGCGTCTTTCGATCGAAGAGAAAATGTCATCCGCAGCCGACTGCCGAAGGAGAAGAGCATGACTGGTCTCGGTGTGTTGGGCGACGCCCGCCCCGCCGACTGGGCCGAACCCGATGGGGCGGCCCCCGCGCCAACTGGAAACGATACTCCGCCGACCCTTGTTGTCGCCTCTGGAAGGTCCGGATCTGCTGACTTCGCAGCATTGATGAACCAGTCTGCGCAGCTGACTCGCGATCGCGCAGCCCGCGCCGCGTCCACCAGACGCACGTCGACCACAATGGCTGCCCTAGCTCAGAGTCACGCGGCCCTCGGAGAGCGCGAAAAGGCCATTGACACCGCCCATAAGGCAATTCAACTCGCTTTGAGATCGGGTGTGCCAACGCGTGAACTAGCCGACCCTGTCTCCTTCCGGTTGGCTGTCGAAATTCTCCTAGAATTTGATCAGGTCCAAGACGCCTATAGCGCGCTCCGAGGAGTCGTCCGAACTCAGTCCCTCCGAATCATGTATGCCATGTTGACGTTTGAGTCGGGCGATGCGGACCTTGCGCTTCAGGAAGTTGCGGACATGAACCAGCCTTTGGCTGAGGCGGTCAAGGGATACATCCTGCTTAAGAGTGGTGAGTACAGGAAGGCAGCTTCTCACCTCCGGACAGCTCTACGGGAACAGCCGGATGACCCCGATTCCTTGCTGAATCTCTCTATCTGTCTGTGGTATTTGGGATCTCGTGACAAGGCAACAGTGGCGGCGCTGAGAGCGACTCGCTCGTCGCCAGGACGTAAGGACGTGTCATTGCACTACCTGAACCTGCTCCTTGAGCAGGAGAAGGTTGCAGAGGCGGAGGCTGAAATCCGTTCATTGAGCGCTCGAGGCGTGATCGAAGATCCAGATCTTCTTGTAGCTAAAGCTCGGACGCTAATGGCGAGAGGAGATTTAGAGCGAGCCATCCCCATTCTGCGGGACGCGGCGGCCCTTGAGGACGACACAGCCGCTGGGGGCGAGATCCGTGGCAACCTTGTGGTCCTGCGGTATGAGGCAGACCGGATCACTCATGAGGAAGCGGTCAAACAACTCGTTGAGCTGATGAGTCAGTTTCCTGCGAGCGAGTCACTGGTAGTTCTGTATGCAAGGTTTGCTCGTACTGCCGACCACGCGACGTTCCTCAGATCGGCCCTAGACCGTGTGCGTGGGGGGCTTTCCCCGCTGCGGCTTGCCTACCTCAATCACCAGGTCGCCCTGTTGGAGGGTGATAATGAGGCAGCTGCCGATGCGGCCCTGGAATGGTTTGTTCATGAACGGGGTAACCCAATGGCAGCCGCAGCGGCCATCGTGAGCTTGGGCATTGGGAGTGAGAAGTGGGACGAGGCGATGGAGGTTGCTCGTGAAGCGTTGGGAAGCTTCCCTGAAGATCTCGCGATCACGAACAATGCTGCCTATGTGTTAGCGATGGCCGGTCATGCTCAGGAGGCCATCGCGCTCCTTGAACCGATCGCAGGGGACGACTTCGTCCTGAATGCAACTCTAGGATTGGCCCACTTGGCGGATGGGAACATTGGCACTGGCATGCGTCTCTATAGGGAGGCCGCCGACCGCGCTGAAAGGATTGATCCACTCTGGCGAAGCCTAATGACTAGTTACCAGGCTCTCGTGGTCCGCCAACTTGGGCTGTTGGAATCCCAGCCGGAGCAGGTTATCTCGGCTCTTGCTCTCGCTCAGGTTAGCCCCCCTGCGGATTGGGCTATGCGGCCCGATTTCCTACGTCTCTTTGGGGTTGCTCAGCGCCACGGGTATCCGTGGCCGTTGGCATTGTGAGGAGGTTCAAATCGAGGCGATCATAGTGGCGGCCCAAAGCGAAGGGTTTCGGCTGTGCGTAGCAGCGGGCCCACAAGAACTCGTGACGGACCGACGCTTGTTCTGGCGTTTGCGGGCCTTGACGGCGGACACGGCATTGGCCAGACAATGAGACCGGCGGGGCGCGCTGAAAGCGGTTCGTTCCTGCTCATCAGTCAAGCGGAAGTTCCGTCGTCCCGTGAATTTCTTCCCAGTCGTCGACGAAGCGGTCCACGGCCATGATGATGTCGGGGGCGGACAGGGCCTGCTGAAGCAGCTGGGGCGACAGCGTCACGGCGTCGGCGCCGCTCTGCAGCGCGTGCGACACCTGGGCGATGTTCTTGAAACTCGCGGCCATGATCTTGCTGGGGGCGTCGAACCGCTTGATGAAGCCCGCCAGTGCCTCGATGGTCTCGCGGGTGTTGATGTCGATCGACTGCATCCGGTTGTAGTACGGCGCCAGGTAGTCGACACCCGAAGCGATGGCCAGGAAGCCCTGCGTCTTGGAGTAGATCGCCGTGGCGGTCACCTTGACGCCTTCGCTCTTGAGGATGCGCATGGCGTGCAGGCCGGCCTCGGTGAGGGGGATCTTGGGGTAGACGTTGGCGTCGATCTTGTCCAGCAGGCGGTGGGCCTCGTCCACCATCCCTTGGGTCTCCTTGGACAGCACCTGGACGTGGAGGGTGCGGTTGGGGCCGATGATCGAGCGGATCTGGCGGAAGTGCGCGTAGAAATCGATCTTGCCCTCGGCCTTGAGGATCGACGGGTTGGTGGTCACGCCGGTGACAGGGTAGATCGGCGTGAGCCGCTCGATGTCGTCCAGGTTGGCCGTGTCGAACAGGATGTCCATGACTGTGCCTTTCGGGTGAGGGGAGCCCCTGGTGATATCCAACCACGCGGCTAGCCGTTTCGCGGGTGAGCGGCCGGTGGGCAGATGCCCAATTTGGGGCCCTATCCTGTGCCGATGCACCGACTCTCCGCGCAGGACCTGCGCCGTAGCCGCACCTACCTGTGGGCCTGGTGGGCGGGCTGGTTCGTGCTCGCCATCCTCTGCGGCCTCGCGCTGGGCGCCATGCAGCTGGGCGACGACGTGGTGCGCCAACCGCTCGGCTCCACCGGGTACGTACTCATGGGGCTGTTCCCGGCCTGGCTCGGCACGGTGGTCACGCTCCACTGGGCGCCGCGGCTGACGTTCGCCTTCGGGGCTCTGCTGGGCGTCCTGTTCGAGGCCGCACCCGTGCACGCTGACGTGCGCGGCCTCGGCTGGGTCGCCACCGTGTTCGCCGTCGCGGGGCTCTTGTGGTTCCTCTGGCGCGACTCCCGCAGCACTCCCCACGGCCCCCACGTCGTGCCGGCCAACGGGACGCAATGGGAGGGCTCGTGGGCGGCCGACGACGCGCGGATCGACGCGAAGGTCGGCGCCCTCGTCGCCGGGGCGTTCGCGCTGCTCACGCTGATCGGGTTGGGTGTGCACCACTTCATGCTCAGCGACGTCGCGGCCTTCGAGGCGCGGGCCGAACTCGCGTCGGGCACCGTCGTGGAGCTGATCGAGGACCCGTACGAGATGGTGGTGGAGGTCGGCGGGCAGGAATTCACCTTCGAGCGGTTCTACACCGACGAGGAGCAGGACGAGCCGCAGCCCGGCGAGGCCATCGAAGTGCTGATCGACGGCGACAGGGCCACGCCGGTGGGCCAGGGGCAGGGGAACCCGGCGTTCGTGCTGGGGATCACCGCCGTCGCGCCGCTGCTGGGTGCGGCCATCGGCCTGCGTTTGGGCACGCGGCGGTCGCGGCGCCGCGCACTGCTCGAGCGGGGCGGTCCATCGGCGACGGTGCGGCTGCTGTGGCTCGAGGAGTTCGATGCGCTGGCGCTGCCGGTGGATGACACCGTGCCCTCGTTGCGGCTGATCAACCTCACCGGGTTGCGGGAGCTGGACGCGGGGGAGGAGGGCGACGAGGAGGAGCGTCCTTCGACACACGCCGCGGATGATGGTCCCGCATACGACGACGACGGCCCGGAACTGCCGGTCGGCGCGTTCGAGATCGCACAGTTCATCCGGGAGCAGGAGGCCGACGAGTTCGACGACGAGTTCACTGCCGAGGAGCGCGCCAACCTCGAGGCCTTCCTCGGGCCGCAGAGCGCCGCCAACGGCGAGCCGTTCATCCTCGTGGGCAACTGGGCGCAGGGCTCCACCGTCGCACTGCTGCGCGAGAGCGGCGAGGTCTGGTTCGCGGAGGTCGCGGCCGGGCGGCCCATCACGGATCGCCGCGCCGTCGTCGAGGCAGGCGTGCCGTCGGTAAAGCATCGGGCCGTCGACCGCACCATGCGGGCCCTGCCCGTCTGGGCGCACCGGAACGCCGGCTGGCTGCGCTGGGCGTTGGCGTGCGGTGCAGGGCTGGTGGCCGTCCTGGCGTTGGCGCTGTTCATCTGGGACGAGCCCGTGGAATGGCCGGTCGTGTTCCTGGTGCTGATGGCCGCGTCGGCGCCCTGGACTGCCACCCAGTGGTCCGAGGGCAGGATCTCGGCCGCCCCGGCGGGGCTGCGGACGCACGGGGTGTTCCTGGACGAGGTGTTCGGGCGGGACCGGGCCACCGTCGTGGTGCCGGTGGACCACTCCGTGGCGGTGCGGTTCGAGCGGCCGGACGAACTCATCAACCTGGGGGTCGACGTGGTGGCGCCGGGGGAGGACGTCACCGCGGAGCAGGCGGCTGAGCTGGTGAGGTTGATGATCTTCCAGTCGCCCGGCTCCGGGCGGAGCTACCGGGCGCCCGCGCCCGGGTTGGCCGCCGGTGTGGGCGTGGTGCTGGTGTCGTTGTGGTTGATCTGGCCGCTGGTCGGCTGAATGGGAAAGGCCCCGGAGCGATCAGGGCAGATCGCTCCGGGGCCTTCATTCGAAGGGTTACTTGAACATGACGATGTTGTTGAACACCCACTCGTTGCTCTGCGAGAAGGTGTAGCCACCTGCAGGCTTCGCGGTTGCGGTGTACACCGTCGTCATCGTGTAGGAGCGGCACGCGCCACTGCCGGTGGCGGCAGTGTCACATTCCGTCTTCCACTGACGACCAGCGGAGGTGAACTCGCCTGCTTGGCCGAGCGGGTTGCCCGTCCACGCCGCGCGGTCCATGTACGGGAGGTAGGTGAGGTTGTTGAACGCCCACCCCGTCTTGCGCACGAACTGGCCGTTCTCGACCTTGACCACGGTGGCCCAGATCTCGGTGCGGCAGCGCTCGGTCTGCGAGTAGTCCTCACAGGTGGTAACCCACCGGCGGTCGTTGAGCAGGTACGCGCCCGGCTTCGTGTACGGGGCGCTCGGCACGAACGTGTCGGCGGGCTTCGTCGGGGTCACGGTCGGCTTCACCGACGGCGACACCGAAGGCTTGGGCGACACCGAAGGCTTGGGCGACACCGAAGGCTTGGGCGACACCGACGGGCTCGGCGACACCGACGGGCTCGGCGACACCGAGGGCGACGGCGACGGCGAGGGGCTCGGCGACGGCGAGGGGCTCGGCGACGGCGAGGGGCTCGGCGACGGCGAGGGATCCACGACCGGCGCGGTCACCGTGAGGGTGAACTCGACGGTGGCCTTGTTGCCGGCCTCGTCCTCCACGGTGACGGTCACCTCGTGGGTGCCGGCAGCCGCAACCGAGCCCGAGATCGCGCCGGTGGCGGCGTCGATCGAGACGCCGGCGGGCAGCCCCACAGCGCTGTACGTCAGCGCGGTGGAGACGTCGTCGGTGGCCTGGATCGCGACCGAGACGGCCGCGTCGGTCTCCACCGACACGTCAGCGACGGCGGTGATCACGGGAGCAGCGGTGTCAGGAACCACCACGGTGTCGGGAACGGCCACCTTGGCGGCGAGCTCCGCGATCGAGACGAACTGCGTGCCCGAATCGGTCTCGGCGGTGATCACCCGGAGCCGCAGGAAGCGTGCAGTGGTGTCCACCGGCAGGATCTTCGTGGTGTTGTCACGCGCCATCGTGCCCTGGCCGATCAGCGTGAGCGCATCCAGCGAATCGCCGGCGTACAGCTCGTACTGACCGATGCGGCCGTTGACGCCGCTGGTGCGCGGGGTCAACGCGAGGTAGGAGATCTCCAGCGGAGTCTCGCCGACGGTGAGGTCGATGTCGAGGGGCAGCGTGACGCTGGTCGCCCAGGGCGAGTGCCACAGCGTGGTGACGTCGCCGTCGAACATCTTGGACTGGTCCTGGCCGCTCTGCGCCGGCAGGGTGCCCACCACGGCGAGCGGGACGGTGGCCGGCGGGTTCTGCAGCGGCAGCAGTTCGACGGTCAGACGCGCGGCGCCGTTGCTCTGGCCGTCGGCGTTGCCGACGGTCACCGGGAGGGTGGCAGACCCGGCGTCAGCCCAGTCCGGCACGGTCACGTCCACCGAGACGGTGGTGGAGGCGCCGGCGGCCAGGTTGAACTCGGCGGACGGAGCGACCGTCCACCCCACCGCAGCGGTGGGGGTGAGCACCAGGCCGGTGAGGTCTGCGGTGCCCACGTTGGTCACCTCGAACTCGACGGTGTTCTCTCCGCGGTTGACCGTCTGCGCGGCCGCGGTGACGGACACGGGCAAGCCGCCCAGCCAGTCGAGCGACACCTGCATGTAGCGGATGGTGGAGCTGGTGCCCTCGAACAGCAGGCCGTACGTGCCGGGCTGCGGGGTGGGTCCGTAGGCCAGCGGGGTCAGCGTCGAGTACGACATGGAGCCGGGCTCGAACACCTTGGACGTCGACCAGGTCTGGCCGTCGTCGTAGCTCAGCTTGATCGTGCCGTTGGAGCGCGAGGTCGCTGCCGCGTTGGAGAACAGCAGCATCTTCGCCTGGGCGGAGCCCTCCGGCGCGTTGGGGTACGCGCGGGTGATGGAGCCGTTGTTCGCCGGGTCGATGAGTGCGGTGTCGAGGTAGGACGGGCCGTAGTTGATGCCGCCGTCCTCCGAGATGGCGATGCGGCGGGCTCCGGTGCCGGGGGCGCGCGAGTTCAACATGACGCGGCCGTCGGACAGCTCGACCGTCTTGTTCTCGTCCATGCCGCGATCGGTGAGGTTGCCGGCCTGCCAGGTTGCCCCGTGGTCGTCGGAGTAGACCGACACGGCGTACAGGCCGCTCTGGCCGGTGACGCCCACGCCGTACTGCTGGATGAGACGTCCGGCGTGGTCGCCGTAGCGCAACTGGATGCCTTCGCCGGAGGAGGCGAAGCGGGTGTACCAGGTGCTCTCGTTGGTGATGCTGGGCGTGATGATGCGCGGTTCGCTCCAGGTCAGGCCGTTGTCGGCAGACTCGATCACCGCGGCGTGCATGATGTTCCGGGCGGTGGGATCAGTTCCCTCGACGGAGCCCCAGAGGCCGACGTCGTAGGACTTGACGAAGAAGTTGAAGATCTTGCCCGTTTCGCGGTCCACCACGTACGAGGGATCGGAGTAGCCGTGCTTCGGTGCATTGGGCTGGCCGGCGGCGATCACTGTCGCCTCTCCCCAGGTCTGTCCGCCGTCCTTCGAGATGCGCTGGACGATGGAGTTCGGGTTCGGCGAGTCGCCGCAGCCGCCGGGGCGACCGTCCCACGACGCGAGGATCCAGCCGTTGTTGGCCTGGGTCAGCGCCGGAATGCGGTGGCAGGTGAAGCCTGCGTAGCCGGCGGAGGCGAGGGTGACGTACTGGCCCTCTTCGCGCGGCGGCGGCGGGGCGTCGGTGATCGGGATCGCCGGAAGAGTCGCGGTGATGCCGGCCTGGAGGATCTGCGTGCCATCGCGGTCCGCGGTGGCGTCGAACGTGACAGTGGGGGTGAAGGACCCGGCAGCCAGGTCGGCCGCCGTGACGGTGTGGGAGGCGGTGGTGCAGGTGTTGGTGGCGCCGGCAGCCAGGCCCGCCCAACGGCAGTTCGGGGGGTTGGGCGGCAGCATTCCGGCGAGGTTCGACGTGCGGGGGAAGGCGGTGATCGACACGGTGGACAGGTTGGTGTACGTGGTGTTGAACGTCAGGACGTCACCGACGCGCACCGGGCTGCCCAGGGCGTCCGTGCGGGCCAGCGAGACCGTGAGGTACTCGACGGGCGCGGCGCTCACCGGGAGTGCGCCGTGGATGGTCACCACGACGGGGGTGCCCCCTGCAGTGGGCGTTTCCGTCCACGTCAGGTCGATGACCGCACGACCGGCCTCGGCGTCGGCAGCGGTGACCGTGTAGGTGAGCGCGGCCATCCCGGTGCGCGCGCAGTCGTACTTGCCGCCGGTGCCGCCGGGGAAGGCGGCCCAGTCGCAGCTGTTCGCATTGGTCAGCGTGGTCGACGAGGCGTCCAGGTTGCGCGCCGGGGCGGCGGCGTTGGACTCCATGCGGAGGCGGACGGTTACGACATCGCCGACCGAATACGCCGCCTTCTCTGGGCTCACAGTGCTGATGCGCACCTGGCCGTTGGTGTACGGGAGCCAGGCGCCGATCGGGGTGATCGTCACCTCGGCCTGCGCCGTCTGCGGCGCGACAAGGCCCATGAGGGCCAGGCAGAAGGCGAGGGCGGCGGTGAGCCAGAGCCTCGCGGTGCGCGTTATGTGCACGGTTTCTCCTCTTTGAGTGGGTTCCCGCATCTTATGTAAAGACGTCGGACGTCTGACCCACCCCTGGGGAGGTGACCAGGCCCGATGAGCGAAAAGTCGTCCTGAAGAATCGGTGACCCCCCGGTGCGAAGGCTCGAAAGGAGGCGTATAGTGGCGGTATCGAAAGCGATTCGTAACCCCAACGAAAGTGAAGTGATCGACAGTGACCGTCGAACGCGCAGGCCGCGAGAGCGAGATCATGTCGCGCCTCAGCGATGACGGCGCGCTCACGGTGTCTTCCCTCGCGGCGGATCTGGGGGTGTCAGAGGTCACCATCCGAGGCGATCTCCGGGCATTGGAGCAGCAAGGGATGCTCGTGCGCACCCGCGGCGGGGCCAGGCCCACCACGCTCAAATCGATCCTCCAGCGCGAACAACTCAACGTCGAGACCAAGACGCGCATCGCCGCGGCCGCGTCCGCCATGATCCGCGACGACGACGCAGTGATGATCGAGGCCGGCACCACGTGCGCCATGGTGGTGCGCAACCTCAGTGCCCGACGCGGCGTCCAAGTGGTCACCAACTCGGCGCTCGTCTTCAACAACGCGCGCATCAATGCCAACGTCAACGTCATCCTCACCGGGGGCGTCTTCCGCCGCGAGTCCGAGTCGTTCGTCGGCCCGCTCGCCGAGCGCGCGATCGGGGAGTTCAACGCCCGCATCGCGTTCCTCGGCACCGACGGGTTCTCCCCGGAGCGCGGCCTCACCACCCGGTTCGTCGAGGGCGCACAGGTGGCCTCCACCATGCGGGACCGCGCGGAGGAGACCTGGCTGGTGGCCGATTCCACGAAGTTCGGCCAGGCCGGTTTCGTCAGTTTTCTGCCGCTGAACGGCATCACCGGGATCATCACCGATTCCGGGTTGCCCGAAGGGGCACTGGAAGCGCTGCAAGAGCACACCCAGGTGTGCGTCGTCTAACAAAGAAGGAAAAACGCAATGGCAACCGTTGTAGTCATGCCGCAACTCGGCAACAGCGTCGAGTCGTGCCTGATCATTTCCTGGCAGGTCAAGGTCGGCGACGAGGTCGCTGTCGACGGCGTGCTGTGTGAGGTCGAGACAGACAAGGCCTCCATGGAGGTGCCGTCCACCGAGGCGGGCACCGTCCTGGCCATCCTCTGGGACGAGGGCGACGACGTCCCCGTCAAGGAGCCGCTCGTGGTGGTCGGCGCGGCGGGGGAGGATCCCCAGCCCGCGCTCGACGCCGCCGGCTGGAAGGGCAAGGACGGCGAAGCTGAGGAAGCCGGGTCGGCTGCTGCGCCTGTCGAGGCGCCTGCGGATGAACCTGCCACGTCGGCTCCCGCGTCCTCCGACCAGCCGCAGGCGGCTGGCTCAGGAAACGCCGGGACCAGCCCGCGGGCCCGCAACCTCGCCAACTCCAGCAACATCGACATCAACGCCGTCCCGCAGGGCTCCGGCCCCGGCGGCCGCGTGATCGAGCGCGACGTGCAGGCCGTCCTCGCGGCCGGCGGCACCACGCTCGCCGCAGCCCGCGCGGGTGCGCTCCCCGGCCAGGGCACCGGCCTCGGCGGCCGCGTCGCTACCGCAGACCTCGGCAAGGAAGCCCCGGCCGAAGCCCCGCAGGCCGCGCCATTCCTCACGTCCGGCGCCCGCGAGTACCCCGGCCCCTCCACCGCCACCCCGGTGAAGGGCATCCGCAAGGTCATCGCCGAGCGCATGATGCACTCGCTGGCCAGCTCCGCGCAGCTCACCTACACGTCGACGGCGAAGGCCGCCGGCCTGCTGGCCCTGCGCAAGAAGCTCAAGGGCTCGCCCGAGGAACTGGGCCTCAACAAGGTCACCATCGGCGACCTCGTCGGCTTCGCCGCCGTCAAGGCCGCGGCCAAGAACACCAACCACAACGGCCACCTCGAGGACGGCGTCTTCACCACGTATCAGAACGTGCATCTGGGCATGGCGGTGGACACCCCGCGCGGACTCCTCGTGCCGACGGTGCGCAACGCGTCGCAGATGAGCCTGCGCGAGTTCTCCACCACCAGCAAGGACCTCGCGTTCCAGGCCATCGACGGCAAGATCAACCCCGATCTGCTCGCCGGCGCGACGTTCACCGTCTCCAACCTGGGCGGCTTCGGCATCGAGAGCTTCACCCCGCTGCTGAACGTCCCGCAGGTGGCCATCCTGGGCGTCGACGCCATCTTCCCCAGGGCCGTCATCAACGACGACGGCACCGTCGGGGCGGAACAGCGCATCGGCTTCTCGCTCACCGCGGACCACCGCGTGATCGACGGCGCCGACGCGGCCCGCTTCCTGCAGGACCTCGTGCGCTACATCGAAAACATCGACATCACGGTCCTGGGCTGAGAGGGAAGAGCGGAATGAACGAATTCGACGTCATCGTGCTGGGCGGCGGCCCCGGCGGCTACATCGCCGCGGAGCGCCTCGGCCACGCGAAGAAGAAGGTCCTCCTCGTGGAGGCCGACGCGCTGGGCGGCACCTGCCTGAACGTGGGCTGCATCCCCACCAAGGCGCTCCTCAACGCGGCCAAGACCTACGCCCACGCCAAGCACGGCGCGAAGCTGGGCGTCAACGCCGGCGACATCTCGGTGGACTGGCCCACCATGCAGAAGTGGAAGAAGCAGACCGTCGACACCCTCGTGGGCGGCGTCGGTCAGGCCGAGAAGAAGGCCGGCGTCACCGTCGTCAAGGGCCACGGCACGTTCGACGGCCCGGGCAAGGTCACCGTCGACGGCACGCAGTACAGCGGCAAGCACGTGATCCTCGCCACCGGCTCGGTCCCCGTCATGCCGCCCATCCCCGGCTCCAAGGACAACCCGAAGGTGGTCGACTCCACCGGCATGCTCGCCATCGAGGAGATCCCGGCGCGCCTGGCCGTCATCGGCGGCGGCGTGATCGGCCTCGAGTTCGCCAGCCTGTTCGCCATGCTGGGCTCCGAGGTCACCGTCGTGGAGATGCTGCCGGAGATCGTGCCGTTCATGGACGACGAGCTCGCCGCGCAGCTGCGCAAGGGCCTCGCCGACGTGAAGTTCAAGCTCGAATGCAAGGTCACCGCCATCGACGGCGGCACCGTCAAGTACGTGACCTTGGCCGGTGCGGAGGAATCCGTCGAGGCCGACGTCGTGCTGATGGCCGTCGGCCGCCGCCCCCTCGTGCAGGGCTGGGGCGCGGAGAGCTCCGGCCTGGAGTTCTCCGGCAAGGGCATCGTCGTGGACGACCGGATGCGCACCAACCTGCCCAACGTGTGGGCCGTCGGCGACGTCACCGGCCGCTCGCTGCTGGCCCACGCGGCCTACCGCATGGGTGAGATCGCCGTCGCCAACATCCTCGACCCTGAAGCGCACCGCCGCGGCGAGATCATGCGCTGGAACACCATCCCGTGGGCCGTGTACTCGGCCCCGGAGGCGGCAGGCATCGGCCTCACCGAGAAGCAGGCCGCAGCGGCCGGCTACACGGTGGGCAAGGTCGTCGTGCCGGCCTACCTGTCCGGCCGCTTCGTCGCCGAAGAGGGCGTCAAGGCGCCCGGCGCCTGCAAGCTCGTCTACGACGCCGACAGCCTCACCGTGCTCGGCGTCCACGTGCTCGGCAGCTACGCCTCCGAAATGGTCTGGGGCGCCTCCGTGGTGCTCGAGACCGAACTCAGCATCACCGACCTGCGCCAGGTCGTCTTCCCCCACCCAACCGTCAGCGAACTGATCCGAGAAGCGGCTTGGGCCGCGAAGATCTGACACCAGGAGATACACACCCATGACCAAGTCACTCATCGTCGACCCGAGCAACGTACGTTCCGCGTCGTACATCGAATCACCGAAGGTTCCCGTCAACCAGTACACGCCGGATTTCGACGCGGAGCTCGCCAAGTACGGCAAGCAGGGCCTCGTCGACATCCTGCACGACATGATCGCCGTGCGTCAGTTCGAGACCATGCTGGATTCCATCAAGAAGACCGGCTCCTGGAACGGTGTCGAGTACGACCACCGCGGCCCCGCGCACCTGTCCATCGGCCAGGAATCCGCCGTCGTGGGCCAGGCCTCGCAGCTGAACCCCGACGACTACGTCTTCGGCTCCCACCGCTCCCACGGCGAGATCCTCGCCAAGTGCTACTCCGCGGCCCGCAAGCTGCCCGAAGACCAGCTCGAGAACATCATGAAGCAGTTCCTCGACGGCGAGACCCTCGGGTTCGCCGAGAAGGTGGGCTTCGAGAACCTCGCAGACCTGGCCGAGAACTTCATCCTCTACGGCACCGTCGCTGAGACCTTCGCCCGCTCCGCCGGCTTCAACCGCGGCCTCGGCGGCTCCATGCACGCCTTCTTCGCGCCGTTCGGCTCCATGCCGAACAACGCCATCGTCGGCGGCTCGGCCGACATCGCCACCGGTTCCGCGCTGTTCAAGCGCATCAACCGCCAGAACGGCATCGTGATCGCCAACATCGGCGACGCCTCCATGGGCTGTGGCCCCGTGTGGGAAGCCATGATGATGTCCGCCATGGACCAGTACCGCACCCTGTGGAAGGACGGCGTCGACGGCAACCCGCCCATCTGGTTCAACTTCTTCAACAACTTCTACGGCATGGGCGGCCAGACTGCCGGCGAGACCATGGGCTACGACATCCTCGCCCGCGTGGGCATGGGCGTGAACCCCGAGGCCATGCACGCCGAGCGCGTCGACGGCCTGAACCCGCTCGCCGTCGCCGATGCGGTCGCCCGCAAGCGCGAGATCCTCGAGAACGGCCACGGCCCGGTGCTCACCGACACCATCACCTACCGCTTCTCCGGCCACTCGCCGTCGGACGCCTCGTCCTACCGCACGCCCGAAGAGGTCGAGCTGTGGCAGGCCCACGACGGCCTCACGAACTACGCCAAGTACCTCGTCGACAACAAGGTCCTCACCCAGGACGAGGTGGACGGGATCCAGGCCACGTTCGACGAGCGCCTGACCAAGATCATCGCCATCGCCACGAAGGACGACGGCTCCAGCCCCCGCGTCGACACCGCGTTCATCGAATCCGTCATGTACTCCGACGGTAACGAGCCCTCGCTGGACACCACCCGCGAGCCGGAACTCCTCCAGCCGCTTTCGGAGAACGCCCGCGCCAAGTCGCTGCTCGCCAAGAGCCGCTTCTACAAGGACGCCACTGGCAAGGCGGTCTCCAAGGCCAAGGCCTACAACTACCGCGACGCGCTGTTCGAGGCCGTCGCGCACGGCTTCGCCACGGACCCCACGCTCGCCGGCTGGGGCGAGGAGAACCGCGACTGGGGCGGCGCGTTCGCCGTCTACCGCGGCCTCACCGAACTGCTGCCGCACCACCGCCTGTTTAACTCGCCCATCTCCGAGGCCGCCATCATCGGCGCCGGTGTCGGCTACGCGCTCTCGGGCGGCCGCGCCATCGTCGAACTGATGTACTGCGACTTCCTCGGCCGCGCAGGCGACGAGATCTTCAACCAGGCGCCCAAGTGGCAGTCCATGTCCGGCGGCCTGCTGAAGATGCCGCTGGTGATGCGCGTGTCCGTGGGCTCCAAGTACGGCGCCCAGCACTCGCAGGACTGGTCCGCGCTCGTGGCGCACATGCCCGGCCTGAAGGTCTACTACCCCTCCACCCCGTTCGACGCCAAGGGCATGATGAACCTGGCGCTGCGCGGCACGGATCCCGTGGTGTTCTTCGAGTCGCAGTTGCTGTACGACGTGGCTGAGCAGTTCGTCGAGGACGGCGTGCCGGTGGAGTACTACGAGGTGGAAGAGGGCCAGCCCGTCGTCCGCCGCGAAGGCGCGGACGTGACCATCGCGACGCTCGGCCCCACGCTGTACCGGGCCATGGAGGCCGCAGAGATCCTGGAATCGAAGTATGGGGTTTCGGCGGAGGTCATCGACCTGCGCTTCATCGCCCCGCTCGATCTGACGGTGGTGCTGGAGTCGGTGAAGAAGACCGGCCGCCTGCTGCTGTCGTCGGACGCGGTGGATCGTGGCTCGTTCCTCCACGATGTCGCCTCCCGGGTGCAGACCCTGGCGTTCGACAGCCTCGACGCACCGGTCACCGTGGTGGGTTCGCGCAACATCATCACGCCCGCCGCTGAGCTGGAGAAGCTGTTCTTCCCGCAGCCCGAGTGGATCGTCGACGCCATCCACGAGCGGATGCTCCCGCTGAAGGGCCACACGCCCGAGTCCAACCAGACCGACGGCGAAATCGTCCGCCGCGCGAAGCTGGGCCTCTGACGACGGTGGGCCGGGCGCCGCTCCGGTGTCGCCCGGCCCACCCCCTCGCAGACCGCCCGTGACGTCGCAGACCTGGGCGTGACGTCGCAGACGGCCTGCGGGGTCGCAGACAGTCCTCTGTCTGCGACGTCGGCCGAGGTCTGCGACGTCCGACGGAGGTCTGCGACGTTCGGCCGAAGTCTGCGAAGTGCGCAGCGATGCAGTGAAAAGGAGAAGCATGACCACCACGATCAACGACCCGAATGCCACCCCGGTCGAGCGACTCGACGCGCTGCGGGAGCACCTCGCCACCAACCCGGACTTCCCGCCCTTCGTGACGGAATCCAACAACCACGTCCACACCATCTACAGCTTCAGCCCGTACACCCCGGCCATGGCGGCGCTGCGGGCCCGCGAGGCCGGGCTGACCGTCGTCGGCTCGGTCGATCACGATTCGGCCGCCGGCGCCGCGGAGATGACGGCGGCCGCTGAGGCCGTCGGGCTCGGCTCGGTCACCGGCTTCGAGTGCCGCGTCTACGTGCACTCCGCCGACGACGTGGCGGCGGGTCGCGCCCCGTTCCACGACCGGAAGCTCAACAACCCGGACACCGCCGGCATCGTCTACATGACGGTGCAGGGCATCCCCGCCTCGTCGCGCGACGCGGCCGCGGAGTTCCTCAAGCCCATCCGCGAGGCGCGGCTGAAGCGCACCGCCACCATGGTGGAGAACGCCAACGCGATCCTGGAGAAGCTCGGCGCCCCGTTGATCGATGTGGAGACCGACATCGTCGGGCGCTCGCAGTTCCTGCTCGGTGGCACGGTCACCGAGCGTCACCTCCTGGCCGCGATGGCGGACAAGCTGATCGCGCACTTCGGGCGCGGCGGGTCGCTGGTCGACGGGCTCGCGCAGCTGGGGCTGAACCTGTCCGACAAGGTCAAGGCGCAGCTGGCCGACGTCGACAACCCGCACCTCACCTTCGACCTCCTGGGCGTGATGAAGGCGGAGTTCCTCGACCAGATCTACGTCATCCCCGAGCGGTTCGTGGACGGCGGCGAATGCCCGACGATGGCTGAGGTGATCGCCTTCGCCAAGTCGATCGGGGCCATCCCGTGCTACGCGTACCTGGGCGACGTCACCGCGTCGCCGACGGGGGACAAGAAGGCGGAGAAGTTCGAGGACGACTTCCTCGACGAGCTCGTCGAGTTCCTCGGCGAGATCGGGATGCCGGCCATCACGTACATGCCGCCCCGCAACACTCCTGAGCAGATGGCGCGGATCGCTGACCTGGCGGACCGCAACGGCCTGCTCGAGGTGAGCGGTGTGGACATCAACACGCCGCGCCAGGTGTTCAACTGCCCCGAGCTGCAGCGCCCGGAGCTGGACCACCTGAACGACGCCACGTGGGCGATGGTCGCCCATGAGCGGCTCGCCGAACACGACCGTTCGCTCGGCCTGTTCGCCGAAAACTCGCCCTTTGCCGGGCTGCCGCTGAAGGAGCGCGTTGCGCGCTACTCCGCCGTCGGCCGGGAAATGGTCCAGGACGGCCTGTCCGTCGCCGACGCCGCGGCGCGGCTCATTCCCTGAGCCAGCCGCCCGGCTCAGGAACCGTTAAGGAGAAACCCATGACCATCACCACTATCGCCCCGATGGTGCGGGGCGCGTACCTCGCCCGGCACGGCGTCCCCGTCGTCCTCACGCTGAGCGACCCGGCCGAGCCCGCCGTGCCCGTCAGCCTCCAGGCGGCCTCGATCGACGAGCTGCCCGACGCCCTCCAGGGCGCCGAACTCCCCCTCCCCGCTCAGCTCGCCGTCGAGGTGGCGGGGGAGAGCTACTCGTTCGCCGTCGAGACCCTCGGCGACGTCTCCGTCCTGCCCGACGCGAAGTCGGCCGAGGCGCGTTCCGCGGCGTTCCGCTCCGAGGTGGTGGCCGGCAAGGTCGCCGTCGTGACCGGCGGCGCGCAGGGCTTCGGCGCTGAGATCGTGCACGGCCTCGTCGACTCCGGCGCGTTCGTCTACATCGCCGACCTCAACATCGACGGCGCCACCGCCCTCTCCCAGGAGCTGGGCACCGATCGCACCGCGGCCATCAAGGTCAACGTCGGCGATGAGGACTCCGTCGCCGCGATGGCTGAGGAGATCGCCCGGCGCACCGGTGGCCTCGACCTGGTCGTCTCCAACGCCGGCGTCGTGCGCGCAGGCCCGGTGTTGGAGCAGGAGTTGAAGGACTTCGCCTTCACCACCGACATCAACTACACGGCGTTCTTCCTCGTCACGAAGCACCTGGGTCGCCTGCTCGCCGCGCAGCACCGCACCGCGCCCGAGTGGACCACCGACATCATCCAGATCAACTCCAAGTCCGGCCTCGTCGGCTCGAACAAGAACGGCGCCTACGCGGGCTCGAAGTTCGGCGGCATCGGGCTGGTGCAGTCGTTCGCGCTGGAGATGGTGGAGCACGGCGTCAAGGTCAACGCGATCTGCCCGGGCAACTTCTACGACGGCCCGTTGTGGTCGGACCCGGACCGCGGCCTGTTCGTGCAGTACCTGCGCTCCGGCAAGGTACCTGGCGCGACCACCGTCCAGGAGGTCCGCGACTTCTACGAGGCCAAGGTGCCGCTGCGTCGCGGCACGTACGGCGCCGACGTGATGCGCGCGGTGTACTACATCGTCGAGCAGGCCTACGAGACGGGCCAGGCCATCCCGGTCACCGGCGGTCAGGTCATGCTGAGCAGCTAGGGCTGGGTGAGTACGTCGTCGCGGTCCGTCGGGTCAAGCCCGGCGGACCGCGATTGCGTTCTGGGGGATGAAAGCCGAGGTTGCCTCCGCCTGCGCTGGGCAAGGCAGCTAGCGCGTGAGCTCGTGCGGGCCGGGCCCGGCAGGCGGTCTCGGGTTGCTGCTGGGTTTGATGCCGTCTTTGGGCATGAACTCAGCACTTGAGCTGGGCGCGATGTTTCAGTGCTGGGTTTGGTGCCATTGACGGGGTCAAACTCAGCAGTGAGCTGCGACGGCGAGCCGGGGTGGCCTGACGGGCTGCGGTCGCGCCGGCCTGCCGCGGTTGCTGCCTTGTCCAGCTGCACCCGATGCCACCGAAGCCTCAGTGCAGCGTCAGGTCCTAGCTATTGTTGTGAGGTAAGACAAAAACACTGGAGGGACATGTACCCCGAGCAATCGCCCCAGCCCGATCCGACGCTCGCGCACCGCCGCGCCGCCCGCACCCTCACCCTGCGCCGCGCCGACGGCACGCCCCTCGCCGACGCCGAGGTCACCGTCGAGCAGACCCGGCACGAGTTCGGGTTCGGCTGCATCGGCTTCGACTTCCTCCCGCTCCACAACAACGAACTGGAGCCCGACGGCGACGAGGCCGGCCGCCTCACCGCGCTCGCCGCCCTCTGGCTCGACGTCTTCAATTGGGCCACCCTGCCCTTCTACTGGGGCCGCTTCGAGCCCGAACGCGGCAAGCCCCACACGGAGGAGCTCCGCCGCACGGCTGAATGGTTCGCACGGCACGGCGTCACGCTCAAGGGGCACCCGCTGGTGTGGCACAGCGTCGACGCGAAGTGGCTGCTGGACCTCAGCACCGACGAGATCGAACGCGTGCAGCGCGAGCGCATCCGCCGCGATGTCGCGGATTTCGCCGGCCTCATTGACATGTGGGACGCCATCAACGAGGTGGTCATCATGCCGGTCTTCACCGCGGAGCAGAACGGCATCACCCGGCTCGCGCGCAAACTCGGCCGCGTCGGCACCATCCGCCTGGCGTTCGAGGAGGCCCGCGCCACCAACCCGTCGGCCACGCTCCTCCTCAACGACTTCGACATGTCCAGCGCCTACGACACCCTCATCGAGGCGGTCCTCGAGCGCGGCATCCACGTGGACGCCATCGGCCTGCAGAGCCACATGCACCAGGGCTGGTGGGGGCCGGAGAAGACCGAACGCGTCCTGGAGAAGTTCTCCCGCTACGGCCTTCCGCTGCACTTCACCGAGATGACGCTGGTCTCCGGCGACCTCATGCCCAAGCACATCGTCGACCTCAACGACCACGTCGTCGACTCCTGGCCCACCACCCCCGACGGCGAGGCCCGGCAGGCCGAGGAGCTCGAGGCGCACCTGCGGCTGCTGTGGCAGCACCCCAGCGTCGTCTCGGCCACGTACTGGGGGATCTCCGACGTCGACGCCTGGCTCGGCGCCCCCGCGGGGCTGGTGCGGCTCGACGGCACTCCGAAGCCGGCCTACGACGCGCTGCGTCGCCTGGTGAAGGAGGAGTGGTGGACGCCGCCGGCCACGCTGCGGACGGACGCCGAGGGTCGGCTCGCCGTCGAGGGGTGGAAGGGGCGCTACCGGGCTGTCGCTGATGGGGTCGCCGTGGACTTCGACCTCGTCGACGCCCAACCTGAGGACCTGACGCTGCGCTGAGGCTTCGGCCGCATCGGGTGCAGCTGGAGAAGGCAGCAAACGCGAGGCCGGCGCACCCCAGACTCGGCAGGCGACCCCAGCACTCCGTCGCAATTCACTGCTGAGTTTGAGCCCGTCTATGGCGTGAAACTCATCACTCAAACCAAGGGCCCAGCGCCGGTGCTGAATTCATGCCCAAGGACGGCATCAAACTCGGCACCCGGCCGAGAGCCGCCCGCCGGGCTCAGGCTCTGCGGCCTCACGTGCTGGCTGCCTTGCCCAGCGCAGGCGACAGGCGACCTCGGCTTCCAACGCTCAAGCCACACGAGCACCACTCCGCTGATAGCCCAGGAAGCGCGACGACGGGCGGCAGCCGTCAGGTCGACCAGGTTTGGCCTCAAAGACGCAGCCTCGCGACAGGCGGCGCGGACCGCAGCCCGGCAGGCGACCCCAGCACACCGTCGCCCTTCACTGCTGAGTTTGAGCCCGTCTATGGCGCGAAACTCATCACTCAAACCAAGGGCCCAGCGCCAGTGCTGAGTTCATGCCCAAGGACGGCATCAAACTCGGCAGCCGGCCGAGAGTCGCCCGCCGGGCTCAGGCTCTGCGGCCTGACGCGCTAGCTGCCTTGCCCAGCGCAGGCGAAAGGCGACCTCGGCTTCCAGAGCTCAACCCGCAGGAGGGCCCGGAACTGACACCCGTCAGCCGCCGGGCCCTCGTCCCGGGCCGGTGTGTGGAGGTCAGCGGTGCTGCTGGGCCATCCACTGCCAGATGTGCTGACCGTTGTGCTGGGGGTCGTTACGGGCGACGTAGATCCAGGACCAGTGCCCCATGAACTGGTGGCCCTGCCACGTCACCGTGTCGTACAGCGTGACGATGTCGTCGTCGATCAGCGCCGCCGCCCGCCCGGTGTTGGGTTCCCACGGTAGGACGGTGTCGTCCTTCGAGTGCACCAGCCACGTCGGGGTTGAGCTGACGCTCTGCAACTCAGCGTCGGTGAAGAAGTTGGGCGTCGCACCGGGACAGATGGGGACGATGGAGGCGAACTTCTCCGGGTACTCGACCGCCATCTTGAGCGACATGTAGCCGCCGTTGCTGCAGCCCAGGACGTGCACCCGCTGCGGGTCGATCTTGTGGTTCGACGCGAGCAGCTCGTTGACGAGCGCGGCGATCTTCGGCGCGAAACCGTCGCCGTCGGTCATCCACGCGCTGGGCGACTGCGGGGCGACGACGTACGCGCCGCCGAAGATCTGCTGCGCCTCCGGCGTCACGAAACCGACTGCGCCACGGTTGCCGCGCAGTTGTGCCTCGTTCGTCTGGCGCGCGCCCATGCCGCCTTCGCCGCCTCCGTGCAGCCATACGATCAGCGGGTGCTTGCCGCCCTGGCCGTGGCCGTTGTTCCTGGGGGTGAACAGGCGGTAGTTCAGCCCGGAGATGGAGGTCCCGTAGCTGAAGGCGTCCACCTCGGGGTTCGTCAGTTCACCTTGGACGAATCGGGCGATCGTCACCTGGCGCAGGTTGCGCAGCCGGAGCGGGGCGTTCTGCGTGATCGTGTAGGTGAGGTTGAATTCGACGTTGCGCCCGGCCGGGACGGTGTAGCCCAAGGTGGCGCCCCCTGGAACGCCCTCGGCGGTTGCCAGTTCGAGGGTGATGTTGCCCCGGTTGTCGATGCGGGCCGCGGTCACGTCGCGTTGGACGTCGTAGGTGCCGAGGGTGAGCTGGTTCGAGGAGGCGGGGAGCGGGCTCTCCGCCCGTGCAAGCACCGAGAAGGTCTCGAGGGTCAGGCTCGAGGGGTCGAACTGTCCGAGCACGCCGGCCCGGATGGTCAGCGACGTCACCTGCTCGCCGCCGTCGAGCACCGTGGCGTTCAGGTCGAAGCCCACCGAGGTGGACGCCGAGGCCAACTGCGGGAGGGCGGCCACTGCGGGGATTGCTGCGGCCGAACCGAGCAGGGCACGTCGTGTGAGGGGTTGCATCATTCCGAGACTCCTTCGTCTGGGCTGGGATTTGTCCAACGCATCCGCCGTGGGCCTCGTCGTGGAGGTCGTGGCGGACATGATCATTACCCGGCCTCGTGGGGTGCAGGACGGAGGGCCGCTGCATGATCGGACGCCTCGGCGGCACAATCGGTCGTCGCAGGGCAGGGGCTTGGCACCACATCCAGCGCTGGAGGGCTCAGGATGTCCGGCAGCACAGTGCGCGTCGGAGCTGATCCGGCCAGCCGCCCCTCCCCAGGACGGTCGCCATCTGGCGGGCGGCGGCGCATGCTTCCTGATTCGCGCCGGTCCAGCCATAGCGCAGGGTCCGGCTGTCGTCCTGCACGACGTTGAGGTTGTCCCGGTCCATGTCGCGCGTGGCGTCCTGGTGGTCGGCCAGCCCGTCGAGTTCGAGGATGAGCTTGTAGTCGCGGTAGATCCCATCCACACGTCCGGCCTGGCGGCGAACCTGACGCTCCGGGATGGGGAGGCCATGGGGGACGAGGACGTTGGTGTGGAACCGCCACTCCAGCGCGCTCTCGATGCCCTTCGCTGCCTCGGTGCAGAGTTGGGCCAGGACAGCACGGTGCCCGACGCGCGACCGGCCGTCGACAGCCTCGCTGATCCGCTGGGTCGTCGTCTTGTCCTTCGCCAGTGCCCTGGCCACTGCGCTGACGGTTTCGTTCTCGTCCCCAGTGTCGGCGATGTCGAGGAGCGCCTCCTCCACCGACGTCCGAGGCAGCGTGTACAGCCGTCTGCGCTCGCCTCTGCGGAAGGTGATGCGCCACTCGTCGAGGGCGAAGTCATGATGGTCGGTGGGGACCCAGATGGTCACGTCGGTAGGAGCCTCGCGGACGATGTCGTACACGTGCCCGGCCGCGCGGCCGCCGACCGCCGCGTGCTTGCCTCCGCGGAGGATTCCCGCCCAGGCGGCCGCTGTGAACGACGGCGCCCCGAGGAGGTACAGCCCTTGAGCCACCGGCCGCCAGCCCTGCGCCATGCGTGAGATGACCTTGCGGCTCAGCCCGCCGTCGAGGAGTTGCCGCGTGCTGAGCACCCCGGCCTGGTCTGCGGCCAGTTTCTCGAGGGATGAAGAGAGATGTTGTCGATGTCGCACGGCGCCAGTCTGTGCTCGCGTGGGTGCGATGGGGAGGGGATGGCGGCAACGGACAACACCTCAGGGGCAACTGACAACACGAAGGTCCTCTGGGACAACACTTGGCGCGGGTTGGACAACACCCTGTGTGGCCTGAGCCCGGCAGGCGACCTCAGTTCGCCGTCGGGTTTCATCGCTGAGTTTGAGCCCGTCTACGGCGCCAAATCCAGCACTGAGGCCGAGCGGTCGACGCCAGTGCTGGGTTTGTGTCTGAGGACGGCATCAAAGCCAGCAGTGACCTGCAGTCGCCTGCCGGGCTCAGTCTGAGCGGGGGCCACGCGGTTGCTGCCTTGCCCAGCGCAGGTGACGGCACCTCGGCCGCCAGCGCCTGACCCGGGACGAGCTCATGTCCGCCCGAGCGCCCCAGCCCCGGCGACCTCCGACGGGGGAGTTGCGGCCGAATCGGGTTGCGCTGAAAGCGGCAGCAAACGCGGAGGCGGGTGCCGCCCCGGCCCGCCAGGCGACCTCAGTTCACCGTCGGGTTTCATCGCTGAGTTTGAGCCCGTGTATGGCACCATTCCCAGCACTGAGACCGAGCGGTCCACGCTACTGCTGGGTTTGTGTCCATGGACGGCATCAAAGCCAGCAGTGACCTGCAGTCGCCCGCCGGGTTCAGGCCCAGCGGGGATCACGCGCTTGCTGCCTGCCCAGCGCAGGTGATGGCAGCCTCGGCTTGCAGGGCCTGACCGCTGGCGGGCACAAGTCGCCTGCCGAGTTCCGGCCGAGCGGGGAACTCGCGGTTGCTGCCTTGCTCAGCGCAGGTGACGGCAGGCTCGGCCGCCAGCGCCTGACCCGGGACGAGCTCACGTCGCCCGAGCGCCCCAGCCCCGGCGACCTCCGACGGGGGGAGTTTCGGCCGAATCGGGTTGCGCTGAAAGCGGCAGCAAACGCGCAGGTGGGTGCCCCGGCCCGCCAGGCGACCTCAGTTCACCGTCGGGTTTCATCGCTGAGTTTGAGCCCGTGTATGGCACCATTCCCAGCACTGAGGCCGAGCGGTCCACGCTACTGCTGGGTTTGTGACTGAGGACGGCATCAAAGCCAGCAGTGACCTGCAGTCGCCCGCCGGGTTCAGGCCCAGCGGGGATCACGCGCTTGCTGCCTGCCCAGCGCAGGTGATGGCAGCCTCGGCTTGCAGGGCCTGACCGCTGGCGGGCACAAGTCGCCTGCCGAGTTCCGGCCGAGCGGGGAACTCGCGGTTGCTGCCTTGCTCAGCGCAGGTGACGGCAGGCTCGGCCGCCAGCGCCTGACCCGGGACGAGCTCACGTCGCCCGAGCGCCCCAGCCCCGGCGACCTCCGACGGGGGGAGTTTCGGCCGAATCGGGTTGCGCTGAAAGCGGCAGCAAACGCGCAGGTGGGTGCCCCGGCCCGCAAGGCGACCTCAGTTCACCGTCGGGTTTCACCGCTGAGTTTGAGCCCGTGTATGGCACCATTCCCAGCACTGAGGCCGAGCGGTCGACGCCAGTGCTGGGTTTGTGTCCATGGACGGCATCAAAGCCAGCAGCGGTCGGCAGTCCGCCCACCAGGCTCACGTCGAGCGGGATCGTGCGGTTCCCACACGCCAACCACCGAGCCTCGCGTCAGGAGGCGACCACGGCGGTGGTGCCCCGCAGGATGAGCTGCGTCGGCAACTGACGGTGCGGGTCAGTCATCTCGCGCCCGGCCAGCAGGTCGAGCAGCATGCTCAACGCCATCGCGCCGATCGCCTGCAACGGCTGGGCGACGGTGGTCAAACCCTGCCTCGCGGCTTCGGGCACGTCGTCGAAGCCCACGACGGACAGGTCCTCGGGGACCCTCAGGCCGCGAGCGTGGGCCGCTGCGATCACCTGCAGCGCCGACACGTCGTTCGCCGCGACGATCGCCGTCGGGCGGTCAGGGTCGTCGAGCAGCCGTGCGGCGGGTTCGGCAGCGCCGACGGCGGTGTAGTCGCCGGACAGCACGTGCCGCTCGTTGAGGGGCACCTTGGCCGCCGCCATGGCCTTGCGCAGGCCGGCCTCGCGTGAGACGGCGGAGGCCAGGTCGTCGCGGCCACCGAGGTAGCCGATCCGGCGGTGCCCCAGCCCCAGGAGGTGGTTGACGGCGGAGCGCGTGCCGCCCTCGTCGTTGACCGAGACGGCGGGCCGGGTGAGGTCCAGCCGCTGCGGGTCCACGGCCACCACCGGGAAGTTCCCGGAGGTTGCCTCGACGCTGGGCGTGACGATGATGGCGCCGTCGATCAGGCTGCCGGCCAGGCGACCCAGCAGCTTCTGCTCCCAGCCGGTGGGGGCGTGCGGGTTGTGGGAGGCGCCAGCCCAGACCATGATCTCCAGATCAGTGCCCTCGGCGGCGGCGCCGACGCCCTTGAGGATCTCGGCGGAGTAGGGCTCGAACTGGCTCACCAGCACCCCGACGACCCCCGTGCGGCGGGCGCGCAGCGACTGGGCACCGATGTTGCCGACATAGCCGAGCTCATCGATGACCTGCTGCACGCGCTGCTGGGTGTCTGCGGCGATGCCGTCGCGCCCGTTCATGACCTTCGAGATCGTCGATACCGACACGCCCGCGGCGCGGGCGACATCAGTGATCGTCACTCGACGCATGAACCCTCCCTCCACAGACCGTACACGTGCATGTCAGCCCCATCAGCCCTTGACGGCGCCGCTGAGACCGCCGACGATCCGGCGCTCGAAGATACTGAAGAACAGCAGCGCGGGGAGCATGGACAGCGACGTGAACGCCAGCACCGCGGCGGTGTTCACCGAGTACTGCGACGCGAACGCCTGGACGCCCAGGGGGAGGGTGTACTTCTCCGGGGAGCTCAGGATGAACAGCGGCAGCATGTAGTTGTTCCAGGCGCCGATGAACGCCAGGATGCCCGTCGTGATGACGCCCGGCAGCGACAGCGGAAGCACCATCCGGAAGAAGAAGCCGACGCGGCCGGAACCGTCGATCATCGCGGCCTCCTCGATCTCCTTGGGGATGGCCCGCAGGAACGGCACGAGGATGATGACGGTGACGGGCAGCGCGAACGCGATCTGCGGCAGGATGATGCCTGCCAGGCTGTCGGTGAGCCCCAGGGTCCGGATCAGGATGTACAGGGGCGTGATGGCGACCGTCAGCGGGAACATCAGGCCTGCGGCGAACAGCGAGAACAGGGCGTTGCGGCCCCGGAACTGGTAGCGGGCGATGACGTAGCTCGCTGCCAGGGCCAGCGCGACGCAGCCCACCGTCGTCAGGGTGGCGGAGATCGTCGAGTTGCCGAACTGGATCCAGAAGGTGCTGGAGGTCAGCACGTCGGTGTAGTTCTGCAGGATCCACGGATTCGGCAGGCCGGACGGATTCGTCGTGATCTGCGCGTTGCTGCGGAAGCCGCCGAGGATGATGTACAGCACCGGCCCGATGCACAGCGCGATCAACACCGTGGCGAGCAGGTAGAGGCTGGGGCTACCCCAGGGGACGCTGGAACTGCTCTGCCTCTTGCCGCCACGGGGGCGGCGAGCGGCGCGGCTACGTTGAGTGAGGGCGGCCTGGGACATCAGTTCTTGTCCTTTCCGGGCTTCTCCGTGAGGGCGCCCTCGGTGTCGCGGCGCAGCACGAAGCGCTGATAGGTCAGAGCGATGACCAGCGAGATCAGGAAGATGACGACGGCGACGGCGTTGCCGTAGCCGTAGTTACCGGCGAGGCGGCCCTCTCGGACCATGTAGGTGGCCATCGTCGAGGTGCCGGCGGTGTCTGCCACGTACTGACCCCAGATGATGTAGACGAGGTCGAACAGCTGCAGCGAGCCGATGATCGACAGGAACGCCCAGATGCGGATGGTGGGGCCGAGCAGCGGCAGGGTGATGGCGCGCTGGATCTGCCAGTAGGACGCCCCGTCGACGGCGGCGGCCTCGTACAGCTCGTCGGGGATGCCCTGCATGCCCGCGAGCATGAGGATCACGGCGAAGCCGATGTACTTCCAGGAGATGATGATCATCAGGGTCCAGATGGCGATCTTCGGGTTCGCGATCCAGTCCTGCTGGAGCGCGTCCAGGCCGATCTTGCCGAGGAAGTCGTTGATGGCTCCCGTGCTCTGCAGCATCAGGGACCAGCCGGTGCCGACGATGACTTCGGCGATCACGTAGGGAACGAAGATCAGCACCCGGATGACGGAGCGTCCCCGGACCTGTTGGTTGAGGAGGAGGGCGAATCCGATCGCGATGGGCCCCTGCATGATGAGGGACGCGATGACGATGAACCCGTTGTGCTGCACCGCGGAGAGGAAGAGACCGTCGGTGAAGATGGTGACGTAATTCTGCAGCCCGATGAACTCGGTGGGCGGGCCGAAGCCGCGCCAGCGGAAGAAGCCGTAGTAGGCCGCCATGACCACGGGGAAGATGACGAAGCCTACGAACATCACGATCGCAGGGCCCGCGAGGAGCATGATCTCCGCGCGCTTGAGCCAGTCAGCCCGTGCTCGGCGCGGCCGGCCGGCCCGGGCCGGCGCCGTGGAGGCGCCGACCCGAGCAGTAGTGGTGGTGGTTTCAGTCACGACCGGCCTCCGTGTCAGCCCTTGGCGGCGGCGGACTCGACTGCGGACACGATGTCCTCAGGCGTGCCCTGGCCGGCGAGCATGTTGACGACGCCGGCGTTGAGCGCGTTGCCCACGTTCTGGCCCAGCAAGGTGTCGAGCCAGACCGTCATGTAGGCCGCGTTGGAGTAGGCGCCGAGGATGTCCTTCAGCGCGGGGTCCTCCACCGCGTCTGCCGCGTCGCCGTTGGCGGGGAGGGTGTTGAACGCCGTGGCGTAGGCCTCCTGGTTCGCCTTGCTGGCGTAGAAGTTCAGGAAGTCGGCGCACTCGGCGGGGGAATCGATGTGGCAGGCGTAGCCGTCGGCGCCGCCCATCATCGCCGTCGGGTCGCCTTCGCCGCCCTCGACGGCCGGGAACGGGAACCAGCCGAGGTCAGGCAGCGGCTGCTCGTCCGGGGTGAGGGAGGCGATGACGCCGGGGTTCCAGGCGCCCATCAGTTCCATACCGGCCAGGTGGTTGGCGACGAGGCCGGCGGAGCTACCCGCGCCCTGCTGGGCGGAGGTGGTGAGGAAGCCCTGGTTGAACGGCTCGGTGTCGGCGAACTCCTTCAGTTGCTTGCCCGCTTCGAGCCAGCACTGGTCGGAGAAGTCGAGGTCTGCGGCCTTGTTGATGGTGTCCTCGCTGCACTGGCGCAGCACGAAGAAGTAGTACCAGTGGGCTGCCGGCCAGGCGTCCTTGCCGCCCAGTGCGATGGGCTCGACGCCGGATTCCTTGAGCTTGGCGACGGCGTCGTTCAGGTCGTCCATGTTCTCGGGCGTGCCCTCGATGCCGGCCGCCTCGAAGAGGTCCTTCGAGTAGTAGATGCCGCCGGGCAGGAGCGAGGTGGGCAGGCCGTAGATCTTGCCGTCCACGTTGAAGGTGTTGACGATGCCTTCGCCGTAGGCCGCCTTGGTCTCGTCGGAGATGGCGTCGGTGATGTCCATGATCTGCTGGGCTTCAACCATGTCGGCCAGCTTGCCGCCGCCGCGCGCCATGAAGATGTCGGGCGCGTCGCCGGAGTTGAGGGCCGTCTGCAGGCGGCCGTCCATGTCTTCGTTCTGGATCACCTGGATCTCGAAGGTGACGTTGGGGTTCTCCGCGGTGTATGCCGCGGTGGTGTCCTCCCAGTAGGCCTTACCTGGGCCTGTGGTGGAGTTGTGCCAGAAGCTCAGGGTGACGGGTTCGCCGCCGGCAGCTGAGCTTGCCGCGTCGCTGGGCGCATTGGTCTCGCCGGGCTCAGTCGCCCCGCCGCCGCACGCGCTCAGCAGGAGAGCCGCGATCGCGGTTCCGATGAGGGCCTTCTTCATGTGTGGTTCCTCCAGTCAGCATTGACTTTGATGGCATTTAGTTGTGCCGTGAGACTAATCCTGGCAAGCTAAGTGCACGATGTCAAACGTTTTCGGTAACGTTTTCGTAACCGACACACTCACTCGATGACGATGGAGCAGCACATGAATCCCTGGGCCAACACCGAACACTCCCTTGATGAGCGGGTGGACTCCCTGCTCGACGAGATGACGCTGTCCGAGATGGCCGGCCAGCTCGGCGCCTTCTGGCCGCGCCCGAAGGAGCGCGCGGAGGGCGGCGGCGAGGTCGCCCCCATGGAGTCTGTGATGTCGAGCGGCGAGTTCGAGGAGGTCAGCCGCAACGGCCTGGGTCATCTCACCCGCGTGTTCGGCAGCGCGCCCGTCACGGTGGAGGACGGGGTGGGGAACCTGGCCAGCTTCCAGAGCCGGGTCGTCGAACACTCCCGCTTCAACATCCCCGCCATCGCCCACGAGGAGTGCCTGACCGGGCTCACCGCGTGGGGAGCCACCGTCTACCCCGCGGCCATCGCGTGGGGCGCGACGTTCGACCCCGCGCTCATCGAGGAGATGGCCTCCGCCATCGGCCAGGACATGGCCGCGCTCGGCGTCCACCAGGGCCTGTCGCCGCTGCTCGACGTGGTGCGCGACTACCGCTGGGGCCGCGTCGAGGAGACCATCGGCGAAGACCCGATGCTGGTGGGCACCGTCGGCACCGCCTATGTGAAGGGCCTGCAGGGCGCGGGCGTCCTCGCCACGCTCAAGCACTTCGTGGGCTACTCCGCCTCGCGCGCCGGCCGCAACCACGCCCCGGTGAGCATCGGCACCCGCGAGATCGAGGACATCCTCCTGCCCCCGTTCGAGATGGCGGTGCGCGAGGGCAAGGTAGCCAGCGTCATGAACTCCTACTCGGACCTCGACGGCGTGCCCGCCGCCGCCAGCCGCCACCTGCTGACGCACGTGCTGCGCGATCGCTGGGGCTTCGAGGGCACCGTCGTGTCCGACTACTGGTCCGTCAGCTTCCTGCAGGCGATGCACCGCGTCGTCGACGACCTCACCGAGGCCGGCGCGCTCAGCCTGCACGCGGGCATGGACGTGGAACTGCCCGAGACCGGCGCGTTCGGGCACCTAGCGGAGGCCGTCGAGCGCGGCATCCTTGCCGAATCGGACATCCGCCAAGCCGCCCGCCGCGTGCTGCGCCAGAAGATCCAGCTCGGTCTGCTCGACGACGGCTGGGACCCGGCCACGGCCGGCGCCGCCGTGCACCTCGACAGTGAGCGCAACCGCGACATCGCCCGCCGCGTGGCGGAAGAGTCCATCGTGCTGCTCGCCAACGACCAGAACCTGCTGCCGCTCCAGGCGAAGAGCATCGCGTTGGTCGGCCCCATCGCCGACGACGCCCTGACCTTCCTCGGCTGCTACTCCTTCCCGAACCACGTCATGCAGCGGCACCCCGACATGGAGATGGGCCTGGACATGCTGTCGCTGGCCGACGCCCTGCGCGCGGAGTTCGCGGGGGCTGAGGTCGCCGTCGAGCGGGGCGTGCCCATCCTCGAGCCCGACACCTCCGGGATCGCCGCCGCGGTGGAGGCGGCCAGGAACGCCGAGGTCGCCGTCGTGGCGGTGGGTGACAAGGCCGGCATGTTCGGGCACGGCACCTCCGGCGAGGGCTGCGACGCCGTCGACCTCCGCCTGCCCGGCGCCCAGGCCGACCTCGTCGAGGCCGTCCTCGCCACCGGCACCCCGACGGTGCTGCTCGTGGTCTCGGGTCGTCCCTACTCGCTCGGCGCGTTCGCGGACCGGGTGGCCGCCATCGTCCAGGCCTTCATGCCCGGAGCCGAGGGCGGCATGGCGATGGCAGGGGTGCTGTCCGGCCGCGTGAATCCCACCGGCAAGCTGCCCGTCGGCATCCCGAACCATCCGGGCGGCCAGCCCGGCACCTACATCGCGCCCCCGCTGGGCTGGTTCTCCGACGGCGTGTCCAACCTGGACCCGCGGCCGCTGTTCCCGTTCGGCCACGGCAGCTCCTACACATCCTTCGAGATCTCGGACCTCCGGCTCTCCGCCACCGAGGTGCCCGTCGACGGTGAACTCACCGTCACCGCCACCGTCGCCAACACCGGCGACAGGGCGGGCGCCGAGGTCGTCCAGGTGTACCTCTCGGACCTCACCGGCCAGGTGGTGCGCCCGCTGAAGCAGTTGGTCGCCTATGCGAAGGTCCCGCTGGAGGCGGGGGAGTCGCGGACGGTCACGTTCGGCCTGCACGCGGATCTGATGAGCTTCACGGGGCTGGCCAAGACCCGCATCGTCGAGCCCGGCGCCATGGAGGTCAAGGTGGGTGCGAGCAGCGAGGACACGCCGCTGGTGGGCGCCTTCACCCTCACAGGCGCGGTGCGCGAAGTGGGCGAGGGTCGTGTCCTGGTCCCGTCGATCTCCCTAGGCTGATCCCATGGCATTCTTCGACCTCACTCCCACCGAGCTGGCCACCTACGCGCCGGAACTCGACGAGCCCGCCGATTTCGACCAGTTCTGGGCCCGCACCTTCGAGGAGCACGGCTCCGGCCCGCTCGACTTCACCTGCGAACCCGTCGAGACGCACCTCGCGGTGCTGGACGCGTTCGAGGTGAGCTGGCTCGGCTTCGACGGCCACCGCGTCTACGGGTGGCTCGCGCTGCCCCGGGGCATCGAGGGGCCGCTGCCCGCCGTCGTGCAGTACACCGGGTACTCCATGGGCCGCGGCATGCCGTTCGAGAACATCCACTTCGCCGTCGGCGGGTACGCGCAGTTCGTGATCGACGCGCGGGGTCAGGGATGGCGCAACGGCAGCCCCAAGCCGGGCAGCGAAGACCCGGGGCTACGGACGTCGGGCAGCGTGCCCGGCTTCATGACCGCCGGCGTCCTGGACCCGGAGGGCTACTACTACCGTCGCCTGTTCGTCGACGCCGTGCGGTTGGCCGAGGCCGCCGCCGGCCACGAACGGGTGGATGCCGACCGGTTGTTCATCACCGGCGGCAGCCAGGGCGGCGCCATGGCGCTGGCGGTGGCCGGGTTGGCTCGGCACCGGGGCGTGCGGATCGCCGGGTGCGCGGCCGACGTGCCGTTCATGTCGCACTTCCGCCGGGCCATCGGGCTGACCGACGCCTATCCGTACAAGGAGGTCGCCGACTACCTGGCGGTCTACCCGCAGCGGGCCGAGCAGGTGATGCGCACGCTGTCGTACTTCGACATGATGTCGATGGCCGCGCGGGCGGAGTCGCCTGGGCTGTTCTCGGTGGCGCTGATGGACCAGATCACCCCGCCGTCGACGGTGTACGCCGCCTATCACCACTACGCGGGCGACAAATCCATTGAGGTGTACCCCTTCAACGGCCACGAGGGCGGCGGCGGGTACCAGGTGGAGCGGATTCACCGGTGGTTGGCTGAGCTGAGTCGCTGACCGCATTTTCGACTGCGGAGTTCCTGGGCATACATGCCCGGGAACTCCGCACTTGATGAGGGTCTGTCTCGGTGAGCGGTGTTGTCTGAGGACGCTGAAGTGTTGTCCGTTCCCGGTCGGGTGTTGTCCGTTCGCTCGAAACGCTGGCTGTTACTCCGACGGCGCGCTCAAGGTTGGGCGTATGCGACCTCGACAGTCTCTACCCCCACCCCTCCGGCACCTCGCTGACGACCAATCAGGAGTACTCACCACGGCACAGCTGATCGACGGTGGGCTCAGCCAGGATGTGATCTCGCGCATGGCGCGAGACTGGCACCGCGTCGCCCAAGGTCTGTACCTGCTCGACCCGCCGTCGTTCCTCGGCGCGGCCTGGTCGGGCGTTCTCCGGGGCGGTGCTGACGCGGCGGTCGGCAGCCGGGCGGCCGGATTCCTGCACGGCGTGGTCCGCGACGAGCCCTCGGACGTGACCATCTGGGCGCCGCGCGAGCACCTGGGGTTCGCCGTCGGCGAGTGGAGCGTGCGGTTCCGGAGGTCCAGCCGTCGCGGGCGTCTCACCCCGCGGCGCACCAGCGTCGAAGAGACGTTGCTGGACATCGCTGACGAAGCAGACGAGAACGAGGCCGTCTCGGCCGTGGCTCGTGCCTTCGCACAGAAGAAGACGACACCGGGGCGCGTCCTGGCGACGGTGGGGAAGCGGAGGGCCCTCCGGCACAGGGCTGTGCTGGAGGAATTGTCGACGGCCGCTGGGAGGGGCATCGAGTCGGCCCTCGAGTGGCAGTTCCACCGGAAGGTGCTGCAGGCCCACGGATTGCCGCTGCCTGACAGGCAGGTCCAGCGCGAGGCGGGCCGCGTCGACGGCATGTACGAGGAATACGGTCTCATCCTCGAACTGGACGGTCAGCGTGACCACGGCAACTGGTCCCGCGACATGCGCCGCGACAACGCCAACATCGTGGACGACGACAGCCGCACGCTCCGTTACGGCTGGCACAACACCAATGACGAGCCCTGTGGAGCGGCAACCCAGGTGGCGACCCTCCTGCGTCGCGGCGGTTGGTCAGAGCGGATGCAGCAGTGCCCCGCCTGCCCGGTGGTCGAGACCCATGAACGAGACCCACTGACAAAATGGAGTGCGGACCTATCCGGTGAAGTCACCTGATAGGTCCGCACTCGGAATATCCTGGGCGGGTCACTCCTCGGAGATCGCCCCCACGGTTTCACCCACGGTGGACACGTCCATCTGAACGGCGACATCGGCCTGCGCGACGATGCCCACCACCTCGTCGCCGTCGAGGACGGGGACGCGGCGGATCTGGTTGTCTGCCAACACCTTGGCCACGACGGAGGCGTCGTCGTCCACGTCGACGCACACCACGTCCCTGGTGGCGACGTCGCGGACGCTGCACGACGCCGGGTCGACGCCCTTGGCGATGCCGTTGACCACGATGTCGCGGTCTGTCAGCACGCCGACCAGGCGGCCGTTCTCCAACACCGGCATGGAGCCGACATCGTGCTGGGCCAGCTGCTTGGCGGCGTCAACGAGGGTGTCGTCCGGCGACAGGCACTGGGCGGGTGAGGTCATGAGTTCTCGTGCGGTAGTCATCGCTTACCTCCCGATGGGTTGAGCCGGCCGTCGGCCAGCCGTCTTTCCACCCTGTCACAGCAGCGCCCAGGTGGGAAGGACACCAATGGGTGAGAAGGGACCCAGCGGGTGGGCTCAGTGAACGATGGGCGCCCAGTTCGGATCGCGCCCGATCAGCGCCACGAGACGCTCCTCAGGAGTGTGCGACTCGTCCAGCACGACGGGGGTGCCGAACTCGCCCGAAGCGCCCAGCGCCTCGGCGATGGGGGCCATGCCCTCGACCATCCCGGCCACCACCTCGGGTTCCCATTGGGCGTCCTGGCCGGACGCCTTCGCCAGGTCCCAGCGGTGCATGAACAGGTCCGAGAGGTAGAACTGCTCGAGCACCTGGCCGAGCGTCTGGTCGCCCTGGCCGACGTCGATGACGCGGGCGACCTGCTCGTCGTCCTCCACCAGGGCCTGCACGTTGGCGGTGTGCTTCCACCACGCTGCGAGCACGTCGTCTCCCACCTCGACGGTGGGGAGTTCCACTCCGGCTCCGTTGAGCATGCCGGGGAGCCAGCCCATGAGGTGGGCCAGCACGTCGCGGGCGCGCCATTCCTGCACGGGGGTGGGTGCGTCCCAGTCGGTGACGTTGGCCGCAATGGCGGCGAGCTTGCCGGCGAGGGCGGAGTGCTGTTCGGCGATCTGATTGGTCATGGCAGAAGCGTACGGGCTGCGAGGCGAGAACTCGGGCGTCGGCCTGTGGACAGTCTGGACAGGGCGCCCCAGGTGACCCCGGACCCAGACAGAATGCCCTCGGATCCGCTAACGAGAGGGAAGATCCATGGTGAAGAAGTTTCTCAGCGCCGCAGCAGCTGCGGTGCTGGCCCTGGGGGGCGCAGTGCTCCACCGGGCGGGCAGGTTCACCGGCACCAGGATCCCGATGAAGTCCACGAAAGCCTGGCTGGGAGCGGTCATCGCCGCGGCCCTGGCCGTGACTGGTCTCGCTTTCGGCTCCCCGGCAGCGCAGGCGACGGCGGGGGAGGAGACCATCAAGCTGTGCGGTGGCGTCCCCACCGACGGCTCCACCTGCTCCATCGCGATCGATTCCCAGTTCCTCACCACCAGCCCGGAGGAGGGCGTCACGCTGCAGGTGTCCGTCCGCGGCGTGCCCGGCGTGACCGTCTCGCTGAGCGCGATCGTCTACGAGGTCCGCGACGCCGACAACCGGGTGATGTTCGCCCCCCTCTCGGACCCGGTCATGGTCACTCCCAGGAAGGTCAAGGCGACCGACACCGTCGGCGTCGCACGCGCCAGCATCAAGACGCGCGCGTTGCCCGGCGAGTACACCTCGCAGGCGACGATCGCGGTGCAGCCCAGCGATTGGCGGCCCGTGCGGGGAATGGTGCTCAACTCGGCAGACCGGTACGCAGGGATGGACCGCGTCTCCCTGGTGAGCAAGCGCCCCCGCGACCGCGGCTTCGAGGCAGCCCCCACGAAGGACGGTGCGTTCACGCGCCTGCTGTACAACGCGTCGAGCTCGGGGCGCTACAGCGTGCAGCTCAAGCAGGGCACGAAGTGGGTCCCGCTCGACGCCAACGGGCCCGTCCAGGGCGCCGGGGCCGGCATCACGAAGCTCCGCGGGCAGCTCCCCGTCGGGCTGGTCTCCGGCCGCTACGAGATGCGGGTGGTCAACGTCACCCACGGCGAGACCGGCCTCACCCCTGTCGGCACGCCGCAGCAGTTCATGGACTGGAAGCTCGCCATGGACAGCAAGCTGTTCAACGTCTACACCACCCCCGGCACGTGGGACCTCAACGGCCGAAAGTGGCGCACGACGTGCGAGGCGTACTCCGCCACGGAGCGGTGCCGCACGGAGATCTGGGCCACCCAGATCCTCTACCAGGCGGGCACGTTCAACCGGCTCGACGGCTGGGCGTTCAACAACCTGACGTACAAGCCGTCGCCGCGCGCGCTGTGGAAGGGCAACCCGGTGGGCGGCAACGGCACCGTCGGCTACAAGGGCGAGTGGACCGCCACGGACGGGCGGAGGTGGCGCGTCGAGTGCGACACCGCCACCTCAGGCCGCAACGGTTGCCGCGCGTACGCGATGGCGAAGGTGGCTGAGCCGGTGTCGGCCGGCGCAACCACCTACCGCGTCGTGGACACGTGGCTCTTCAACAACATTGTCCAGTTCACCTGATCCACCTCGCATCGACGACACCCGGAGCGGCAGCCTGATGGCTGCCGCTCCGGCCCGTATATGGGCCCCCTCCCGGCCGATTGTGCGCACAGACCGACAGGTTGTGCTCAGGCGGCGAGCGCCTCTCCGGACGGCTGATTGAGTTTCTCGCGGTAACACGCGGCCGTCCGGCCGCGTCCCACTCGACGAGGAGAAATAGATGAAGGTACTTCAGCGTGAGGGTGCAGGGGGGCATCCGATGAAGCGCTCCGCCGTGCGTGTCCTGGCTCTTGCCGGCGTGGCGGCCATGGCTCTTTCGGGTTGCACCGCAGCCCCGGCGCAGCAGGGGACCCAGTCCCCGACACCTTCGGCTGCGCAATCGGTCAGCGAGACCACCACCGGCGATTACACAGAGCGTGAGGTCAACGACGGCACCACCACCTTCAAGGTTGTCGACAACCCTGGTGACGGCCCCACCCTGTCGTACGGCGCCGAGAGCGGCGTCACCCTGCTCGAGGAAGAGATCGAGGGTGCGATGTACGCGTTCAAGGACATGAACGCCAACGGTGAGCTGGACACGTGGGAGGACTGGCGGGTCGACGCCACCGAACGCGCCGCCGACCTCGCCGGCCAGATGTCGGTCGAGCAGATCGCCGGCCTCATGCTGTTCAGCTCGCACGAGCGCACCCCTGCGGACGGCCTCACCGACGCGCAGAAGACCTACCTGTCCGAGTCCAACCTGCGCGCCGTCCTCAACGCCGCCGGCAGCGACGCCAAGGTCACCGTGCCGTGGGTCAACGAGATGCAGGCGTTCGTCGAGACCCTGTCCACGGAGGACACCCCCTACGTGCCGGTCAACTTCGCTTCCGACCCGCGGTCGACCGCCGGCTCCGGCGGCTACAACGCCGATGGCGCCGACATCTCCCGCTGGCCCTCCAACTTGGGCCTGGCGGCAACGTTCAACGCGGAGCACACCCAGAACTTCGGTGAGATGGCCTCTGCTGAATACCGTGCGCTGGGCATCTCCACCGCGCTGAGCCCCCAGATCGACCTCGCCACCGAACCCCGCTGGCTGCGCGTCGGCGGCACCTTCGGTGAGGACGCCGCCCAGGCGGCCGAACTGGCCGCCGCCTACGTCGACGGCTTCCAGGGCACCGGGGGCGAAGACGCTTGGGGGACGGAGTCCGTCAACGCCATGATCAAGCACTTCGCCGGCGACGGGCCGGGCGAGGGTGGCCGCGAGGCCCACACCGACGCCGGCAAGTACGGCGTCTACCCGGGCGACAACCTGGCCGAGCACGTCTCGGTCTTCCAGGGTGCGCTCGACTCCGCAGCAGTCATGACGGCCTACTCGATCGCGCTGGACGCCGACGGCGAGCCGCTGTTCGAGGACCGCATGGGCACGGCGTACGACGCCAGCCGCATGGCGATCCTCCGGGAGGACAACTCCTACCAGGGCGTCATCGTCACCGACTGGGGAGTCATGACGGGGGCCAAGGACGAGGGCGCCTTCATCGGCACCGCGTGGGGCGCGGAGGAGCTCAGCCCGGCGGAGCGATACGTCGAGGTGCTGGGCACCGGCCACGACATGTTCGGCGGCGTGAACGACGCCACCTTCCTGCTCGAGGCCGCTGACCTGTGGCAGCAGAAGTTCGAGGCCGGCGAGCTCGAGATGGACGCGGAGACCCGCTTCCAGGAGTCCGGCGCCCGCATCCTCACCATGTTCTTCAACCCCGGCCTCTACGAGAGCGCCTTCCTCGACCCCGAGCAGTCGGCCGAGACACTGGCGAGCGAGGACAAGGTGGAGGCCGGCTACGCCGCCCAACTCGATTCGGTGGTCATGCTGAAGAACGACGACGGCACCATCGCCGCGGCCGAGGCGGCACAGTGGTCCGACAAGACCGTGTACATCCCCCAGTCCTACGACGTCGGCACGGCGAGCATCTTCGGCGAACCGGCCTACACCGAGGGCCCGACCATGGACCTCGACGTCGCTGCCAAGTACTTCTCCAAGGTCGTCACCGACGAGGTGGAGAAGGATGCTGACGGAAAGGTCGTCGGCTACACCGCGCCAGACCTGAGCGATGTCGACCTCGTTCTCGTCGGCATGGACAGCCCCGTGGCCGGCGTCGTGTTCGGCAACTCGGGCTTCGACGCCGCGACCGGCGAGTGGTACCCGCTGTCCTTGCAGTACCGTCCCTACACCGCCGACGGCGAGAACGTCCGCAAGGTGTCGATCTCGGGCGACCTTCTCGAGGACGGCACCAAGCAGAATCGCTCCTACTTCGGCAACACCTCGCGCATCTCCAACGAGGCCGACCTGGATTCGTTCGAGCGGGCCGTCGCGGCCGTCGAAGCCAGCGGCAAGGACATCCCCGTCGTGACCGTCCTCAAGGCGGCCAACCCGGTCATCCCGGCGGAGTTCGAGGCGAAATCCGATGCCATCGTCGTCGGCTTCGGCACGAGCGACCAAGCGCTGATCGAGGTCTCCCTGGGCCTGTACGAGCCCAAGGGCCGCCTGCCCATCCAGTTCCCCGCGGACATGGACACCGTCGAGAAGCAGTTCGAGGACGTCGCCAAGGACGTGACGCCCTACACCGACGCCAACGGCAACGCCTACGACTACGGCTTCGGCCTGAACTACGCCGGCCCCATCGCCGGCTGACCCACCCCACCGCCCGGGTGGCGGGCCGAATCCCCTTCCGGCCCGCCACCCGTTCCCGGCACCGGGACCCGCCCGGAGCCACAGACGATAAGGAACAAGAAGTGAAGACCAACAAGATTCTGACCACCGGACTCGGCCTCCTGTTCGCGATGACCGGCGCCCTGGGCGTCACCGCCTGCTCCGCCGGGGACGACGCCGCCGCCCCCGCCGCCAGCGCGCCCGCCGCCAGCGAGGTGGACGTGGCCGAAGACCTGGAGAACGCCCGCCAGACCGTGCTCGAAGCACTCAAGGACGACGACTGGAACCAGGTCATGCTGGCCAGCGACGTCGAGGCCCCCACCGTGAAGTACGGCCTGCTCGTGATGCCCTACAGCTTCTCGGAGAAGACCTCCCGCGTGCAGGGAACCATCGAGATCAAGGACGGCAAGTTCACCATCGAAGCCGATTCCGCCGCCGACGACAAGACCTGGCAGATCGACCAGGACGGCGAAATCTCCGAAGTTTCCGAGTAACCGCCCCCACACCTCATCATTGAACCTGTGCTCGAAGGAGACAAGTAGTGAACGCCAGACCGAAGAAGGTCTCTGATCGCCGGAAGGCGCCAATGCCGAACAAGAGGTTCCTGTGGATCTGGGTCCCCGTCCTCGTGACGGTGACCGCCCTGATCATCGCCGCCAACGTGGCGCTCGTGGTCGGCGGCGGCTGGGTCGCCTCCCAGCTCGGTTCTGGTACGTACACCTTCACCAACTCGGAGGAATCCGAGGGGTGGGACACCGAGTACTACACGGCCGATTTCGCCACCATCGATGATGTCGACGCGGCGGCCAAGGAACTCGTCGAGGAGATCGCCGCAGGTGGCATCGTGCTCGCCAAGAACGATGGCGCGGCCCTGCCGCTCGCCTCGGCCCGGCGGGTCACCATGTTGGGCCGCGCGGCCGCGGACCCCGTCTTCGGCGGCGCCGGCTCCGGCTCCGTCGACACCCGCTCCGCGGTGACCGCCCGCGGCGGGCTCGAGGGCGCCGGGTTCGAGATCAACGAAGAGGTCTACACGGCCATCGAGGCGTTCGCCGCCGAGAACCGTCGGGGCCACATCGAGATGGACAACCCTGAGGCCTCCAGCTACACCATCGGTGAGCTCCCCGTCGCACAGTACGAGGCCCTCCAGGGCTCGTTCCAGGACTTCGCGGATGCGGGCATCGTCTTCATCGGCCGCCCCGGCGGCGAGGGCGGCGACCTCACCCGTGACATGGCGGGCTGGGACGAGAACGCCGTCGAGGGTCAGCACCAGCTGGAACTCAACCAGGACGAGCGCGACCTCATCGAGCTCGCGAAGTCGTCGTTCGACACCGTGGTGGTCGTCGTCAACGCCTCCACCACCATGGAACTGGGCGATCTCCAGGACGACGCCGGGGTCGACGCCATCCTGCTGGCCGGCTCACCTGGCGCCAGCGGATTCTCCGCGCTCGGCGGCATCCTCGCGGGCGACGTGAACCCCTCGGGCCGCACCGCCGACGTCTGGGCCGCCGACTTCACGAAGGACCCCACCTACGCGAACTTCGGCAACTTCATCTACAACAACATCGAGGCCTCCTTCCCGGTCTCGGCCGTGGAGCGCGCCACCTCCAACGCGACGCTGACCTCCGACGCCCCGTTCGTGAACTACGCGGAGGGCATCTACATCGGCTACCGCTACTACGAAACGGCGGCCGCTGAGGGCTTCATCGACTACGACGACGCGGTGGTCTACCCGTTCGGCCACGGCCTCAGCTACACCGACTTCGCTTGGCGCGTCGTGTCCTCCGAGGCGGGTGCCGTGGACGGCGCCATCTCGGTGGAGGTGGAGGTCACCAACACCGGTGCCGTCGCCGGCCGCGACGTCGTCGAGCTGTACTACTCGGCGCCCTACACGCCGGGTGGCATCGAGAAGGCAGAGGTGGTCCTCGGCGCCTTCGCCAAGACGGACATGATCGAGCCGGGCGCCTCGGAGACCCTCACGCTCGAGTTCGCGGTCGAGGACATGGCGTCCTACGACCACCTGGAGAACCGCGCCTACGTCCTGGAGGCCGGCGACTACGAGATCAGCCTGCGCACCGACTCGCACACCCTCGCCGACGGCGTGGAGCCCGGCGCCTACACCGTGGACGAGACCGTGGTGTACTCCGGCGACAACCACCGCTCCACGGACCTCACCGAGGTCACCAACCAGTTCGACGGCGTCTCGGAGCAGTTCGCCGCCGAGCCCCAGGACGGCAAGGTCGTCTCGATGTCGCGCGCCGACTTCGCGGGCACCTTCCCGACCGCCCCCTCGGAGGATCAGTACGTGGCGGGCGACGCCATCGTCGCCGGCTTCGCACCGTGGGACCACGAGGCTGCGGCCGACGAGTTCGACGGCGACAAGCCTGCCACCGGCAAGGGGTCGGACCTGACCCTCATCGACATGCGCGGCCTTGCCAAGGACGATCCCCAGTGGGCCGAACTGCTGGATTCGCTGACGGTTTCCGAGATGTCCGACCTGCTGCTCAACGGCGCCTACCAGACCGCAGGCATCGGCTCGATCGCCAAGCCGCAGACCCTGGAGCCGGATGGCCCCGCGGGCTTCTCGTCGTTCATCAACTCGTCCATCAACGGCGTTGCCTACCCGTCGCAGTTCCTCATCGCGCAGACGTGGGACGTCGACCTGGGCACCGAGATGGGCCGCATGCTCGGCAACGAGGCGCTCCACAAGGGCATCAACGGCTGGTACGCCCCGGCGGCCAACCTGCACCGCTCGCCGTTCGGTGGCCGCAACTTCGAGTACTACTCGGAAGACCCGCTGCTGTCGGGTGCGCTGCTGACCTCTGTGGCCAACGGTGTCGCCGAGAAGGGCGTCTACACGATGCTCAAGCACTTCGCGCTCAATGAGCAGGAAACCAACCGCGTCAACAACGGTATCGCCACGTGGGCAACCGAGCAGACGATCCGCGAGCTGTACCTCAAGCCCTTCGAGATGGCCGTCAAGAACATCTCGATGGACGTGTCCTACATTTCGGGTGCCGATGGCACCCGCACCGACACCACCATCGGCGCGGCGGGCATCATGAGCTCCTTCAACCGCATCGGCGCCACGTGGGCCGGCGGCTCCGAGGCGCTGATGACCAACGTGCTGCGGAACGAATGGGGCTTCCAGGGCTTCGCGATCTCGGACTTCAACCTGTACCCGTACATGAACCCGAACCAGAGCATCAGCGCGGGCACGGACCTGACGCTGACGTTCCAGCCGTCGAAGTCCTTCGTGGACACGACGTCGGCGAAGGCCGTGACGGACATCCGCAACGCCACCCACAACATCCTGTTCACGGTGGCCAACTCCAATGCGATGAACGGGCTGGCCCCGGGCGCGACGGTGGACTACACGCCCCCCACCTGGGTCTACATCCAGTACGCGGTCACCGCCGTGCTGGGCGCCCTGGTCCTGCTGGGCGCGTTCCTGGTGTGGCGCCGGGTGCGCAGGCACTCCGGTGAGGTCAGCGCAGCCTGACCCACACCGAAGGTTGACGACAACTGCGGGGCCCGCTTCCGAGCGGGCCCCGCAGCTGTGTGTCCGGGGTCAGAACCAGGGGCGCACGACGCTGTCGAAGCGGCTGAGCGCCGAGCCGATCGCCATGTGCATGTCGAGGTACTGGTAGGTGCCCAGCCGCCCGCCGAACAACACGCGTGGTTCGTCCGAGGCGGCCTGCCGGTACTGCTCCAGGACGGCCCGGTCCTCGGAGGTGTTGACGGGGTAGAACGGCTCGTCTGCGGCCTGCGCGAAGCGGGAGAACTCCCGCACCACGACGGTGCCGGAACGGTGGGTGCGCTCGGGGTGGAAGTGTTTGAACTCCAGCGTGCGCGTGTAGGGGACGTCCTTGTCGCACTCGTTGATGACTGCGGTGCCCTGATGGTCATCGACGTCGAGCACGCGACGGTCGAAATCCAGCGTCCGCCAGCCGAGGGCCCCGTAGCGGTGCTCGAAGTAGCGGTCCAGCGGGCCGGTGTAGACCACGGGCACCTGGCCGACGGCGGAGCCGCGGCTGAATTCGTGCCCGGGCTCGAGGAAATCCACGCCCAACCGGACGTCTATCCGGGGATGGTCCGCCATGCGCTGCAGCCAGGCGGCGTAGCCGTCCAGGGGCATGCCCTGGTAGGTGTCGTTGAAGTAGCGGTTGTCGTAGGTGAAGCGCACCGGAAGCCGGGTGATGATGCCCGACGCGAGTTCGCGCGGGTCCGTCTGCCACTGCTTGGCCGTGTAGCCGCGGATGAACGCCTCGTACAGGGGCCGGCCGATCAGTGAGATCGCCTTCTCCTCGAGGTTGCCCGGTTCGTGCCCGCCCAGCTCCGCTGCCTGCTCCGCGATGAGACCGCGAGCCTCGTCGGGGCTCATCCCGCGACGGAAGAACTGGTTGATGGTGCCCAGGTTGATGGGCAGCGGGAACACCTCGCCGCGGTGACGGGCGTAGACCCGGTGCTCGTAGGGAGTGAACCGGGTGAACCGGTTGACGTAGCCCCACACGTTGTCGTTGGAGGTGTGGAAGATGTGCGCGCCGTAGCGGTGTTCCTCGATGCCCGTGGCCTCGTCGACCGTGCTCCAGGCGTTGCCCCCGATGTGGTTGCGGGACTCCACGACGGTTACCTGAAGGCCCAGTTCGGTGGCGGCCCTCTCCGCGATGGTCAGCCCGAAGAGCCCGGACCCTACGACCAACAGATCCATGTTCCCTCCCGGATGCGGCTCCCGGGTAAGGCTACCAGCGTGGACAGGGGCCAGATTGGTAATGTGAGGGCGACCGAGGAGGGACTGATGATCACCATCGGCGTCGTCGACGACCAGCCGGAGAGCCGCAACCTCCTGCAGGGCTATCTGGCCCGGTACGAGTTCGAAAGCGGCGTCCAGTTCAAGGTGGAGGAGTTCGCCGACGGTTCGGAACTGACCGCCGCCTACCGCCCCCGGTTCGACATCATCTTCCTCGACGTCCAGATGGACAACCTGGACGGCTTCGCCACCGCCCGCCTGATCCGCGAGGTGGACCCGGGCGTCATCCTGATCTTCGTCACGAACATGGCGCAGTTCGCCATCAAGGGCTACGAGGTGGACGCCCTGAGCTACCTGTTGAAGCCCGTTCCGTACTTTGCGTTCTCGCAGGAGTTGAAGAGGTCGCTGGAGCGTCTCGACAAGGCCCGCGACGAGCACATCATGCTCAGCGTCGGCGGCGAGATGCTGCGCGTGAACCTGGCTGACGTCATCTACATCGAGAGCATCAAGCACCGGCTCGTCTTCCACATGGTGGACGAGAAGCTGTCGATGATCGGCACGCTCAAGGAGATGGCCACCCAACTCGAGCCGCGCGGTTTCTACCGCTCCAACAGCTTCCTGCTGGTGAACCTGCGTCATGTGGAGGGGTTCAGCGGCAGCGAATCCAAGCACACCGGCGGTGTCTCCCTGCCCGTCAGCCGCGCGCGGAAGAAGCCGTTCCTCGAGGCCCTGTCCGCCTACTTCGGCGGGAACCCCGCGTGACCGAGATCCTGCCCAACATCCCGCGGGAGTTCACAGGGCTGGCGGAGTGGCTCGCCTGCGTCGTCTACATCCTCGTCCTGCCCCGACGGTGGGGCGTCGCCGGCACGGTGGCCGCCCTGGCCGGGGGCCTGGGGCTACTGGTCGGTGTGCAACTGTTCGCCGGCACGCTGCCGCAGTACCTGTGGACGCTCGGGATGGGGCTGGCGGCCGCGTGCATGCTCGCCTTCGTCGGTATCGCCACCACGGTCAACGCCCGCGACGCCGGCTACGTGACCGCCCGGGCGTTCGTGCTGGCGGAGCTGGTCGCGTCGCTGGAGTGGCAGATCCATGCCTTCTACTTCCACCCCGAGCCAGGGATCACCGCACTGTTCCCCACGCTGGTGCTGCTGGCGCTGTATGCGGCCGCCTTCGGGGTCGCGCACGTGCTGGAGCGGCGGCATTTCGACGGGATGGCGCCGGCCGTCGAGCCGCGGATGCTGGCGATCGCCATCGCCATGGCGGTGGGCACGTTCGGCTTGAGCAACCTCAGCTTCGTGACCCCCAACACGCCGTTCAGCGGCGAGATCTCCCTGGAGGTCTTCTACATCCGCACGCTGGTGGACCTGGCCGGCTACATCGCGCTGTACGCCCAGCACGAGCAGCTGCGCAAGCAGCGGGCAGACCTGGAGGTGGCTGCCATGGACGCCATCCTGCGCACCCAACACGACCAGTACCTGGCGGCCAAGCGAGACATCGAACAGGTCAGCCGCGCCTCCCACGACCTCAAGCACCACCTGGCCGTGATCCGGTCCGAGCGGGATCCGGAGCAGCGGGGCAAGCACCTCGATGCCCTGGAGGAGTCGCTCAACGAGTTCGGCGCCGCGTTCGACACCGGCAACCCGGTGCTGGACACGGTGCTGACCTCCAAGGCCCGCTACTGCCGATCCAGGGGCATCAACTTCACGGCCGTGGCTGACGGCGGCGCCCTGGGTTTCGTCGACGTGATGGACCTGGCCAGCATCTGCGGCAACGCGCTGGACAACGCCATCGAGTCGGTGTTGCGCCTGCCGGACCCGGAGCAGCGACTGATCCGGGTGGCCGTGTTCAACCAGGCCCGCTTCGTCGTGCTGAAGTTCGAGAACTACTTCGACGGCGAGCTGCGCTACGAGGAGGGCGAACTCGCCACCCGGAAGGTGGGGGGCACGCACGGCCTGGGCGTGAAGAGCATCAAGCAGGCGGCCGAGAAGTACGGCGGCGAGGCCACCTTCGTCGGCCGCGACAACTGGTTCACCCTGACGGTGCTACTCCCGCTCAGTTGAACCCGACGACCGACTGGGCCACACGGTAGGCAAGCACCGAGACGCTGCGCCCGGTGCGGCCGGGCAGGTTGACCAACTGGCCCATGCCGCTGCGTCGTAGCTGTCGGTGCGCCGGCGCGTGGGCGGCGCGAAGGTCGCGCCACAGCTCGCGCTTCTGCTGCAGCTGCTCCGGCCCGCCGGCGCGGATCAGCATGATCGAGGAGACGGCGCACACCAGCCCCAGGTAGTGCACCTGGTAGCGGTGCAGGGCCTTCGGCGTCGAACCGGGCGACGGCAGCGCGCCGATCATCAGGCGGTTGACCCGCAGCTGCTGGTCCAGGCGCTTCAGCATGACGGCCTCGTTGACCGACTGGTCGGCCCGGCCGATGTGGTACCTGTACAGGTCCACGTCCAGGTAGAACAGCCGCTGCACATAGGGCAGGGGCACGAAGGCGTAGAGGTTGTCGACGTAGAAGGTGTGCTCCGGCAGGCGCATGCCGGAGTTGCGCAGCACCGCCGTGCGGTAGGTCAGCGCGTGCATCAGCATCCCCTGGTCGGCGCGGAAGCGGCCCACCTCGTCCCAGCCGAACTCGCGCCCGATGGGGAGGGTGGAGCGGTAGCGCATGGCGTGCCGGTGCGTGCGGCCCTCCTTCTCGTAGACGAAGTTCGTCACGACGAGGTCCAGCCGGTCCTGGCCGCGCAGCACGCCGAGCAGCGCCGTGAGCGCCTCGCGGTCGAGCCAGTCGTCGCTGTCCACCACCCGGAAGTAGCGTCCCGTGGCGGCGTCCAGGCCGGCGTTGACCGCCGACCCGTGGCCGCCATTGGCCTTGTCCACCACGCGCACCTGCCCGGGGTGCGCCTCCGCGTAGCGGTGCGCGATGGCCGAGGTGTCGTCGCTGGAGCCGTCGTTGACGACGATGACCTCGAGGTCGTCGTCGAGCGGCATCAGGGAGTCGAGGCAGCGGTGGAGGTAGGCGGCCGAGTTGTAGCTCGGCACGGCCAGGGTCAGGGTCGTCATGTCCGGTCCTCAGACCGTCTGCTCAGCGACGTCTTCGGCGGGCACGGGCTCCTGACGGAAGATGAGCTTGAAGATGGGGTAGAACACCCAGAACGAGATGGCCGCGTTGATGATCATCGTGACGACATCCGCGACGGTCTCGCCGGTCTGTCCCCAGCCGAGGGTGTCGATCAGGAAGGTGTAGATCGGCGCCTTGTAGAAGCCCTGTGCGGCCGCCGCCACCACCGTGATGACGACGTAGGCCACCAGGTACCAAAAGGCGGCCCGCCAGATGCTGGTGTTCGACTTGAACGTGATGTTGCGCTGGGCGAAGAAGTTGATGATCTGCGCGATGCCGATGGCGAGCTGGACGGCGAGGAAGTAGGCCAGGCCGCCCCCGCCGTCGGGCAGGGCGCCGGCTGCGTAGTCGAAGATGAAGTACTGCGAGCCGTCGACGTTGGCGCCCACCGGCCACACCTGGAAGTTGGTGTCGATCAGCGAGGTGCGCGCGAAGATGGCGCGGAACAACGGCATGACGATGATCTGCAGCACGGTGACCCCGTTGCTGAGGAGGAAGAACATCAGGAACTTCGACAGTTCCGGGTGGCGCTCGCTGTAACGGCCCCACGCGGTGCGGATCTTGGTGAACATGGGCGGGTCTGCTCCTTGGTGATTTCAGTGTGCGTTGAGCTGGCGGGACAGGTCCCTGCCCAGGCGCCGGTTGCGGAGGAAGCCGCCGACGATGGTGCGCAGCCCACGGAAGTGGTGGCCGTTCACGAACGCGACGATGCCGTCGACCATCTCGTCGCTGACCACGCCGTTGGACATCTTCGCGATGGCCCGGAACGGCATGTTGTACAGGAACTGGATGTTGAGGTCCGGCTCGCCCTTGGCCTCGCTTCGACGGCGCAGGGTGACGAGGATCCAGTGCGCCAACCGGCCCAGGGGGCTGCGGGCGCGGCTGAGGTCGCCGAGCGGGTCGTTGCGGTCCAGCGCGCCGGAGGTGGCGTCCCTGGGCACGGTGATGCCGAACAGGTCGCTGAACTCGTCGTCGGCGAGGCCGCGCAGCATCGCCCGGCGCACGGTCTCAGGCGCGACGGTCGCGTCGACGGCGACGCCAGGGAGCTGCAGCTCGCCGCTCAGCCGCAGGTCGGCGGAGCTGGCGCCCACCAGGACGCGGCGGAGCCCGCCTTCGATCTCCCAGCCGCCGGAGGTGGCGTCGAAGTGGCGCCAGGTGTATCGGTCGAAGGGGATGGTCACGCTGGCGGATTCGCCCGCGGCGAGGTGCACCTTCGCGAAGCCCTTGAGTTCCTTGACCGGCCTGACGACGGCGCTGCCCGGCGTCGACACATAGAGCTGGGCGATCTCCGCGCCCGCGACGGGGCCGGTGTTCGTGATGATGAACTGCGCGCCCGCCTCGCTGAGGTGCAGGTCGGAGTAGGTGAAATTCGTGTAGCTCAGGCCGTGGCCGAACGGGTAGCGGACCGCGCGGCCCGCGGCCTCCGCGTGGCGGTACCCGACGAACACGCCCTCGCGGTAGACGCTTGGCCGGCCCTCGGCGGGGAAGCGCCCGAACGTGGGCGTCTCCGCCAGCGAGACGGGGTAGGTCTCGGCGAGCTTGCCCGACGGGGAGACCCCGCCGGTCAGCACGCGCAGGGCCGCCTCGGCGCCGGCCTGGCCGGACAGGTAGCCGTGCAGCACCGCCCGGGTCTGTTCCGCCCATGCCAGGTCGACGACGGAGCCCGCGCTGAGCACGACGACCACGTTGCGGTTGACGGCGGCGACGGCGCGCAGCAGGGAAAGCTGGGCGTCGGGGAGGTCGATGTGGCGGCGATCGACGCCCTCGGATTCGCTGATCTCGTCGAGGCCCAGGTAGACCAGCGCCACGTCGGCGGCGCGCGCGGCGGATACCGCCTGCGCCTCGAGGTCGCCGTCGATGCCGGAGTGGCGACGGTAGCCCTGCGCGAACGCGGTGAGCTCGAGGCCGCTGTCGGCGATGGCCTCGCGGGCGGAGCTCAGCCGGGTGGGGTTGACCTGGGACGAGCCAGCCCCCTGGTAGCGCGGCGTGTCGGCCATGTCGCCGATGAGCGCCACGCGGGTGCCGGGGGAGAGGGGGAGGATGGCGTCCTCGTTGCGCACCAGCACCATCGACTCCTCGGCGGCGCGGCGGGCGAGTGCATGGTGGGCGTCGTGGTCGACGGTGGGGCGCTCGGCGTCGGCGCCGGCGAGGGCGAGCCTGACGACTTCGGCGGCGCGGGCTGTGAGGTCGGCCTCGGCCAGGCGCCCGTCGCGGACGGCCTCGACCAGTTGGCGCACTGAATCCAGCCCTGGGGCCGGCATCTCCAGGTTGGCGCCGGCGGCGACGGCGGCGACGGGGTCGTTGCTGCCGCCCCAGTCGCTGATCACCACGCCGTCGAAGCCCCATTCACCGCGCAGGATGTCCGTGAGCAGGTGGCGGTTCTCATGGGCATACGTGCCGTTGACGAGGTTGTAGGAGCTCATCAGTGCACGGGGCTCGGCCTCGCGGACCACGATCTCGAAGGCGGTGAGGTACACCTCGCGCAGCGTGCGCTCGTCGACGACGGAATCTGACGCCATCCGGCGCAGTTCCTGGCTGTTGACCGCGAAGTGCTTGGGAGTGGCCGCGACACCTTCGGCCTGGATGCCCCGCACGTAGCCGGCGGCCAGCTTGCCGCTCAGGTAGGGGTCCTCGGAGAAGTACTCGAAGTTGCGCCCGCCCAGGGGGCTGCGCTTCAGGTTGAGGCCGGGGCCCAGCAGCACGTTGACGCCCAGCGCGGCGGCCTCGCGCCCGAGCGCGTGCCCCACCTCCTCGGCCAGTTCGACGTCCCAGCTGCAGGCCACCGTCGCCGAGGTGGGGAAGCAGGTGGCCGGTTCGGAGGCGTTGAGGCCGAGGTGGTCGCCGGAGCCCACCTGCTTGCGGACGCCGTGCGGGCCGTCCGCCATGAAGAACGACGGGACGCCGTGCCTGGGCAGGTCGCGTGACTGCCAGACGTTCTGGCCGCTCAGCAGGGCGGCCTTCTCAAGCGTCGTGAGTTCCTGGGTCATGGGTATCTCCATTGATTCGCGTCCCCCGGAGCCGGTGCGGGCGGCCCGGGAAGGGGTCGTCCGAAAGTCGACCACAGGCGTGGGAGTGGGCACCGGCACCGATGCACAGTCGGCACGATCCGCGGCACGATCCGTCGTCGGGTGCCTGGTGGCCCCGCGCTGTGGGCGGGGTGCGGGGCGGTCCTCGGCCGAGGCGGAGCGGCCCAGATCCCACCCCTATGGCGGGGATTTCCCGAAACCCTTGGTTGACCCGAGCCCCGCGGGTACATTGGGAAGTCCTATCCACCGACCGCTAGGAGGCAGCCTATGGGACTCGGAGACAAGATGAAGGAAACCGTCGGTAAGGCCAAAGAAGGCATCGGCGACGCAACCGACAACGAAGAACTCCGTCGAAGCGGCCAGCGTGATCGCATTGAGGCAAATGTCTCGGAAGTGGGTCACGAGGTCGATGAGAAGGTTGGCGATGCCTCTGGCTCAGTCGCCGACAAGGTTGAGGACTTCAAGGATTCCGTCACCGACGACCGTCGTCACTGACAACGGTTCGGCCACACGGCCCTGAACCAAACGGGACCATCCCTCGCGGGTGGTCCCGTTTGCTGTCTCCGCGTACCCGGAGCGTCCGCGAACGGACAACACAACAGACTACTTTCCCCTGACGCCCGGCTTTCTCGGGGGTGCCCCATGGAGCGCGCAGTGGCCATGATTGGATAGTTGCCATGACAGCGCGAAAGATCGGCGTGACGGAGCTCGTGCTCCGCGACGCACATCAGAGTTTGATGGCGACTCGCATGGCCATGGAAGACATGGTGGATGCGTGCGAAGACATTGATCAGGCAGGCTACTGGTCGGTTGAATGCTGGGGCGGCGCGACGTTCGACGCGTGCATCCGCTTCCTGAACGAGGACCCCTGGAAGCGGCTGCGGACCTTCCGCGAGCTGATGCCGAACTCGCAGCTGCAGATGCTGCTGCGCGGCCAGAACCTCCTGGGGTACCGCCACTACGAGGACATGGTCGTCGACAAGTTCGTGGAGAAGTCCGCCGAGAACGGCATGGATGTGTTCCGCGTGTTCGACGCCCTCAACGACCCCCGCAACATGGCCAAGGCGATGCAGGCCGTCAAGAACGTCGGCAAGCACGCGCAGGGCACCATCTGCTACACCGTCTCTCCCGTCCACACGGTTGAGGGCTACATCCGGCTGGCCGGCCAGCTCCTGGACATGGGCGCCGAGTCCATCGCCCTGAAGGACATGGCCGCGCTCCTGCAGCCGCAGCAGGCCTACGACATCGTCAAGGGCATCAAGGACACCTACGGCGACGTTCAGATCAACGTGCACTGCCACTCCACCACCGGCGTGACGCTCGTGTCGCTGATGAAGGCCATCGAGGCCGGCGCCGACGTCGTGGACACCGCGATCTCGTCGATGTCGCTGGGCCCCGGACACAACCCCACGGAGTCGCTCGTCGCGATGCTCGAGGGCACCGGCTACGAAACCGGCCTCGACATGGAGCGCCTCCTGCGCATCCGTGACCACTTCGCCACGGTGCGCCCCAAGTACAAGGAGTTCGAGTCGGCCACCCTGGTCGACACCGACATCTTCTCCTCCCAGATCCCCGGCGGCATGCTCTCCAACATGGAGTCGCAGCTCAAGGCGCAGGGCGCGGGCGACCGCATCCGCGAGGTCATGGAGGAAGTGCCCCGGGTCAAGGCCGACGCGGGCCAGCCGCCGCTGGTCACCCCGTCGTCGCAGATCGTGGGCACGCAGGCCGTGTTCAACGTTCTGATGGGCCGCTACAAGGTGCTCACCGGTGAATTCGCGGACCTGATGCTCGGCTACTACGGCGAATGCCTGGGCGAGCGCAACCCCGATGTCGTCGCCCTGGCGCAGGCTCAGGCCAAGAAGGAGGTCATCACCGACCGTCCGGCAGACCACCTGAAGCCCGAATGGGACGCACTGGTCAAGGCCGCCTCGAACCTCGACGGCTACGACGGCTCCGAGGAGGACGTGCTCACCAACGCGATGTTCCCGGGTGTGGCGCCGAAGTTCCTCAAGTCGCGCGACGAGGGCCCCAAGAGCGTCGGCAAGACCCACGCCCAGCTCAAGTCCGAAGCGACCGCCCAGAAGGCCGGCGCTGACCGCCCCGGTATCAGCGGCCCCGTCAAGTACAACGTCACCATTGCCGGCCGCTCGCACAGCGTTGCCGTCGAGCCGGCCTAAGGAGAACATTCATGGCAAAGCAGCACACGATGGAGGAGCGCCTCGCGCAGCTCGCCGAACGCCGCGCGCACGTGCAGACGGGCGGCGGCGAGGACAAACTCCAGAAGCAGCGCGACAAGGGCAAGCTGACCGCCCGTGAGCGCGTCGCCGCCATGCTCGACGAGGGCTCCTTCCAGGAGACGGGCGCGTTCCGCAAGAACCGCACCACCACCTTCGGCATGGACAAGGCGGACATGCCCGCCGAGGGCGTCGTCACCGGCTCCGGCTACGTCATGGGCCGCCCGGTCCACATCGCCTCGCAGGACTTCACCGTCATGGGCGGCTCCGCGGGCGAGGCCCACTCGATCAAGGTGACCGAGGCCCTCAACGCCTCGCTGCGCACCGGCACCCCGTTCGTCTTCATCAACGACTCGGGTGGCGCGCGCGTGCAGGAGGGCATCGATTCGCTCTCCGGCTACGGCAAGGTCTTCTACGCCAACGTGCTCCTCTCGGGCGCGGTGCCGCAGATCTCGATCATCGCCGGCCCCTGCGCCGGTGGCGCCGCCTACTCCCCGGCGTTGACGGACTTCATCATCCAGACCCGCAAGGCCCACATGTTCATCACGGGCCCGGGCGTGATCAAGCAGGTCACCGGCGAAGAGGTCACGCAGGACGACCTGGGCGGCGCTGACGCCCACATGGGTCGCTCCGGCGTCGTGCACTTCGTCGCGGACGACGACGAGCAGGCCATCCTGATCGCCCAGAAGCTGCTGAGCTTCCTGCCGCAGAACAACACCGAAGACGCCCCCGTCGTCAATCCCGACGACGTGGTGGAGCCCAACGAGAAGCTGCGGGGCATCATCCCCGTCGAGTCCAACAAGGGCTACGACGTGCGCGAGATCATCCACGAGATCGTCGACCACTCGGACTTCCTCGAGGTGCAGGCCGGCTGGGCGCGGAACATCGTGGTGGGCTTCGGCCGCATCGTGGGCCGCACCATCGGCATCATCGCCAACCAGCCCAGCGTCATGTCCGGTGTCCTCGACATCGACTCCTCGGACAAGGCCAGCAAGTTCGTCCGCTTCTGCAACGCCTTCAACATCCCCGTGGTGAACCTGGTCGACGTGCCGGGCTTCCTCCCCGGTGTCGCCCAGGAGCACAACGGCATCATCCGCCACGGCGCGAAGATGCTCTACGCCTACTCCGCGGCCACCGTTCCGAAGATCACCGTGGTGCTGCGCAAGGCGTACGGCGGCGCGTACCTGGCCATGTGTTCCAAGGACCTCGGGGCCGACAAGGTGTTCGCCTGGCCCACCGCAGAGATCGCGGTGATGGGTGCGGAGGGCGCGGCCAACGTCGTGTTCCGTCGTGAGATCGCCGCAGCCGAAGACCAGGACGCGCGCCGCGCCGAGCTGGTGGAGGAGTACCGGGAGACGTTCTCGACGCCGTACATGGCGGCCAGCCGTGGCCTCGTCGACGACATCATCGATCCCGCCGACACCCGCCGCGAGATCGCCATGGCGCTCGAACTGCTCATCGGCAAGCGCGAGATCCGCCCGGCCAAGAAGCACGGCCTCGGCCCTGCGTGATCGGAGTCGACATGGAAGACACCCAGATGCAGGAGCTGCGCGACCTCGTCGCGCAACTCACGGACAGAATCGCGGGGCTGGAGGCGCAGGTCTCCGAGCTGCAGTCCGCCAAGGAGATCCCAGAGGCGGACCTCATCGCCATCGGCGCCGCGGTGGCGGCGTACTTCGGGCACCGCGCCCGGGTGCGCGCCATCCGGTACGGCTCGCAGACCCGTTGGGCCGCCGCCACCCGAACCCGCGTCCATGACCGCTCCGTCCCGCACGTCCGTTAAGGAGACACCACAATGAAGCTCAAGGTGACCGTCAACCAGACGGAGTACGAAATCGATGTCGAGATCGAGGAGGAGGAGCGTCCCGGGCTGGGGCCGATCGTGATCGGCGTCAACGCAGGCTCCAATCCCATCCCGACGAAGGCCTCGGTCAGCGCTGTCAGCTCCAACGCTGTCGTCGCGCCCCTGGCAGGGTCCGTCGCACGGATCCTCGTCGCTGAAGGCGAAGAGATCGAGTCCGGGCAGGTGCTGCTGGTGCTCGAGGCCATGAAGATGGAGACCGAGATCACGGCCCCCACGGCCGGCAAGGTCGCCAGCATCCTCGTCGCCCCCGGCGACGCGGTGCAGGGCGGCCAGGCCCTCATCGAGTTCTGAGCCGCGCAGCGACGGGCGCCCCACCTTTGGGTGGGGCGCCCGTCGTTCATTGTGGGGTTGGATAAGGTTGCCCCAGATCGAGATGAGGAGATCGCGTGAGCGACGACAGAACTGGCGAACCGACGGACCCCAGGCCGGTTGAGGGGTTGCCGTTCGACGAGGAGACCCTCGTCGCGCTGCCATCGCCTGACCCATCCGCGCCCGTCGACCGGGCCGACGTCATCGGTGAGGGTGGCCGCTGGGTCGCGGGCTGGGCCGGCCGCCTGATCCTCATGGCCGCCGCACTGTTCGTCATCGGCTGGCTGGCCGCCAAGTTCTGGGACGGCATCCTCCCCGTCGTGCTCGCGCTCCTGTTCGCCTCGGTCCTCTGGCCCGTGACCGCCTGGCTCAAGGCCCGCGGGGTACCGTACGTCGCCGGCGCTGCCATCTCACTGCTCGGCGGCTTCGGCGCCCTCGCCGGGCTCATCTGGTTGATCGCCCCCAGCATCGCGTCGCAGTGGTCCACGTTGTCCGGCCAGGCCATCAAGGGCGTCCGGCAGCTGCAGGACTGGGCCGCCGGCCCGCCCCTCAACATCCGCGACGAGCAGCTCGACAGCTGGATCGACCAGGGCCTCAACTGGATCCAGGGTAGGAGCGGCGAGTTGGTGGGGCAGGCCCTCAACGTGGGCGGTTCCATCGGCAGCGCCATCGTCACGCTCCTGCTGACACTCGTGCTCACGTTCTTCTTCCTCAAGGACGGCCACGGGTTCCTGGCCTTCACCCGTCGCGTCGTGGGCCGCAAGGCCGGGTTCCACGCCACTGAACTGCTCACCAGGCTGTGGACCACCCTGTCCGGCTACGTCCGCACCCAGGCCATCGTCAGCTTCGTCGATGCGGTGTTCATCGGCTTCGGCCTGTTGGTGCTGGGCGTGCCGCTGGCCTTCCCCCTGGCCGTGATCACGTTCATGGCGGGCTTCATCCCGATGGTCGGCGCCATCACGGCCGGCGTGCTCGCAGTACTCGTCGCGCTCGTGTCCGGCGGCATCTACACCGCCCTGTTCACCCTCATCCTGATCCTCGCGGTGCAGCAGTTGGAGGGCAACGTCCTCCAGCCCATGCTCCAGTCCCGGGTCATGCAGCTCCACCCGGTCATCGTGCTCCTCGCCGTGCTGCTGGGAGGCGTCTGGGGCGGCATCATCGGCGCCTTCCTCGCAGTTCCGGTGGCGGCTTCCATCGCCGTCGTGATGCGCTACCTGGAAGACCTGATCGACCTGCGCACCGGAGACCTGGGTGCTGAGGACATCCGCTGGGCCACCGACGACGGGCACACCGTCGCCTTCGAGGGCGAGCAGCACGCCGCGTTCTTCCGCGCGCTGGTGCGCCGCCGCACCGCCCGCCGCGAGGTGGAGGAGGGCACGGATCGTGCCACCGTGGAGCTTCCCGACGGCGAAGTGGCCCGCGTCGACGGCACCGGCTGGCTCGGCAAGCTCATGCGCCGCCGCCCACTCGAGGGCACTCCGGATCCGAAGGAGCAACTGGGCCCGGAGGAGCCCCAAGACCGGTAGACCGCAGAAAGCCGCAGGCCGGTTGAGCGTTTGGGCAAAACGCCTTGACCGGACCCAGTCGCCGCTTGGAGGGTGACCACAACCCCCTTCAAAGGCGAAAGGTATCCATGCGGAGCACCAGACATCTGCTGGCCACGGTATTGCTCGTGCCAGCGCTCATCGCGACCACCGGCCTCATCACCTCGCCCGCCGGCGCGGTCGAGGTGGGCACCGAGACCCACGGCAGCACCCCCGTCACCCCGAAGCCCGCCACCCCCGAGG